>JBILUB010000102.1:0-8107 GCA_044371245.1 Opitutaceae bacterium | reverse complement strand
GCGGGCGCGGTCTCCGACTTCGGGGCGGCGGCTTGTTTCTTGCTCTTCCGATAGCCCGGGTCGTCGGCCTTGATGAGCTCGATCTGGGCCATCTCGGCGGCGTCGTTACGGCCGAGGGTGCCGAGTTTGTAGATGCGGGTGTAGCCGCCCGGACGGTTGGCGAATTCCTTGACGGTTTCGTTGAAAAGCTTGGCGATCGCAGTCTCGTCCCGCACGTCCTTCAGCGCCATGCGACGGAGATGGAGGGCGTCCTTTTTCTCGGCGGCGACCGAGGCCTTCTTGGCCTTGGTGATCACTTTTTCGACGAAGGGCCGGAGGGCCTTGGCCTTGACGAGGGTGGTCTGGATCTTGCCGTGCTCGATCAAGGAGGCGGCCATGTTGCTGAGCATCGCGGCGCGGTGCTCGCGGGTGACGCCGAGGGAGGCGTGGTGTTTGTTGTGACGCATGTTTAGGGTGTATTCGGATTATGGTGACAGTCTCCCGATCGGCTACCGGGGCGCAGCGTGGAGCGAAACGGCGGCGCGAGAGACAAAGGGCGGTTTCTGAGACTCGCCCCGGGGGAGGAAAGACGCGGGCCGGAGGATCCCGATGCGTGCTTCCTCCCCGACTGGGCGAGACCAAGCGAGGGCGGTGTGGACTTAGGCCTCTTTCTTGGCGTCGAGGAGACGCTCATCAAACTTCATGCCGAGGGACAGACCCAGGGCCTCAAGTTTGTCTTTGATTTCGTTAAGCGACTTCTTGCCGAAGTTGCGATACTTGAGCATCTCCTGCTCGGTCTTCATCGCGAGCTCACCGACGGTGGTGATGTTGGCGTTGTTCAGGCAGTTGGCCGCACGGACCGAGAGCTCGATCTCGTTCACCGACATGTTGAGGAGCTTACGGAGCTTGTTTTGCTCCTCGCTGACCTCGGACTGCTGGCTCTCAAACTCGAAGGTGTCGTCGCTCACGCGGTCGAACACATCGAGGTGATGCTTCAGGATGGATCCGGCCTGCTTGAGGGCGGCATCGGGATCGATGCGGCCGTCGGTCCAGACCTCGAGGATCAACTTGTCGTAGTCGGTGATCTGGCCGACGCGGGTGGCCTCCACGGCGTACTTCACCAAGCGGACCGGGGAAAAGAGGGAGTCGATCGGGATGACTCCGATCGCCTGGTCCTCTTTTTTGTTGGACTCGCCGGGGTAGTAACCGCGGCCGGTCTTGATCTCGATCTCGGCGTTGAAGGGACGAGCTTTGTCGAGGGTGCAGATGACCTGGTCAGGATTGATGATCGTGACGTTCGCGTCGGCCTGGATATCCGCGGCGGTGACCTCTCCCTCCTTGTTGACGCGAATCTGAAGGGTGAAGGGGTCCCGTTTCTGGGAAACAAGGAGCACCTTTTTGAGGTTGAGAACGATATCCACGACGTCCTCGACCACGCCGTCGATGGATTGGAACTCATGCTGAACCCCCTCGATCTTGATCGAGGAAATGGCGCTGCCCTCGATGGAGGAGAGCAGTACGCGGCGCAGCGAGTTTCCAATGGTGTGACCGTAGCCGGCCTCGAAGGGTTCGGCGATGAACTTGGCGTAGGTGGACGTGGCGCCCTCCTCAACCTTCGTGAGTTTGTTGGGCAGTTCGAACTTTCCGAGACGTTTGGGCATGGCGGTTTGGTGACTGCGGGGCGGATTACAAGTGAGGGGGAGACCGCTAAAGTCTTTCCTTAGAAGCGCGAGTAAAACTCGACGATGAGCTGTTCGTTGATTTCGGGGACCATCTCCTCGCGGGTGGGGAGACGATTGACGACAGCCTTGAGGGCCTCGGGGTTAAGAGCCAGCCAGCCGGGGACCGCGCGGGCACGATTCTCTTCGAGATTCTTGGTGACCAGCTGACGGGAAGCGGGGGCGTTGCGGACCTCGATCTCGTCACCGACCTGAACGGAGTACGACGCGATGTCGACCTTGTGCCCGTTGACCCGGACGTGTCCGTGACCGACCAGTTGGCGGGCGGCGGCGCGGCTCTTGGCAAAACCAAGCAGGTAAACGACGCTATCCAGACGGGTCTCAAGGAGCTGCAGGAAACGCTCGCCCGTCACGCCACGCTCGCTTTTGGCGGTTTCGAAGGTGCGGCGGAACTGGCGCTCGAGCAGGCCGTAGATGTAGCGGAGTTTCTGCTTTTCGTTCAAACCGACGGCAAACTCGGAGAGCTTGCGGCGCAGCTTGGGGCCGTGTTGACCCGGGGGGTAGGGGCGGCGCTCGTAGGCCTTGGTGGCGCCGAAGAGCGGGGTGTTGAAGCGACGGCTGAGTCGGGTGGTGGGGCCGGTGTAGCGGGCCATGTGTGGTGCCTTGTTTTGTTAAAGGTTTGTAGTCCGATGGTGGATACGCGCCGGCTTAGCAGCGACGACGCTTCTTGGGGCGGCAGCCGTTGTGCGGAACGGGGGTCACGTCGATGATGGAGGAGATCTCGAGACCGATCGCCTGCAGCGCGCGAATGGCGCTGTCACGGCCGAGGCCGGGGCCGGAGACGTGGATGACCACGTCCTTCAGACCGTGGGACATCGCGTTACGAGCGGCGTCCTGAGCCACCACTTGGGCGGCGTAGGCGGTGGACTTGCGGGAACCGCGGAAGTTGCACTTGCCAGCGGAAGACCAAGCGATGACCTGGCCCTTCTGGTCGGTGATCGAGACGATCGTGTTGTTGAACGTGGCGGCGATCTTGGCGATGCCACTGGTCACGTTTTTCGAGCCCTTGGCCTTGCGAATCTTGATCGTGCCGAGCTCCTCCTTGAGAAGCTCCTCGGCCGTGGGTTGACGAGCGACGCCGCCAATCAGCTCCACGGGTTTTTGATCAACTGGTGCTACGGGGGCGGCGCCCTCGGCGGCCGGAGTAGTCGCTTCCGGCTTTGCGCCCTTGGGGGCGGTGGCTTTTTTGGAAGCCTTTTTGGCGGGCTCCGCTTGCTTGGTCTCTTCAGCCATGGTGGTGGTGTTTAAAAGTGTTTAGGTTTACTTGGAGGGAGCCTTGGTCACGCCGACGGTGCGGCGGGGTCCCTTACGGGTACGGGCGTTGGTCTGCGTGCGCTGACCACGGACGGGGAGGCTGCGGCGATGACGGATGCCGCGATAGCAGCCGATCGCCTGCAGGCGCTTCAGATTGGAGGTGATTTCGCGGCGAAGATCGCCCTCAACAAACCACTTATGCTCGGTGATAACCTGAAGGATTTTATTGAGCTGCTCCTCCGTGAGGCTCTCGGCCCGGGTGTCCGGGTTGATGCCAGCCTCGGCGACGATCAGGTCAGCGCGGACCGGACCGATGCCGTAGATGTAACGGAGGGAGAACGCGATTTTCTTCTTCGCGGGGATGTCAACGCCAAGGAGACGAGGCATGGTAGGGAGTGGTTGTGGTTTTAGGTGAAAGACGTGAACTAACGAAAGTGAAGGGCAGTGCCGGAGGGCAGAGTCATGTCGCGGGAGGAACGGTGAGAATTTCAGGACCCTCTTCCCGGGTGAGCACGGTGTGTTCGAAATGCGCGGAAGGTGACCCATCGGCGGTCACGATGGTCCATCCGTCGGACAAACATTTGGTGCGGTGGGTGCCGAGATTGACCATCGGTTCGATCGCCAATGTCATACCGGGACGGATTTTTGCCCCGGTCCCTTTGCGACCGAAATTCGGAATCTGCGGCTCTTCGTGCATGTCTACTCCGACGCCGTGTCCCACAAGATCCCGGACGACCCCGAAACCATGCTTCTCGCAGTGCGATTGAATGGCGTGGGAGATATCTCCAATGCGGTTACCCACTTTAGCTTGGGCGATACCAAGTTCCAAGGCCTCACGGGACACGCGCAGCAAACGGGCGAGGTCAGGACTGACCTCCCCTACCGCGACGGTAAAGGCGTTATCGCCGATGTAGCCTTGGTACTCGACTACGATGTCGAGGGAGATGAGGTCGCCGTCGCGCAGGATTCGCTTCAACGAACCAATCCCATGGACGACTTCCTCGTTGACCGATAAACAGGTGTAGGCGGGAAACCGCCGATCCGCGAGTTGGTAGCCATAGCAGGCGCTACGGGCGCCTCGAGAGGCGATCAAATCCTTTGCTATTTGGTCCAAGTCGTAGGTCGTCACGCCGGGCCGCACGTGTTTTTTCAACTCATGCAGGACGTAGGCGGCCACCGCGCATGCCTCGCGCATCCGCGAGACTCCGTGTGCATCTTTGATCGGAATCATAGGCGAGAGGCGAGAAGGCCCTCGACGGATTTAAAACCATCGATCAGCAGGCCCTGTTGGCGGTAATAGTCGGCGAGTGCGTGCCTTTCCTCTAAAGGAGAAGGAGTGAGGACTGCATCGAGACATTCGTCCCGAGCCTCTAACCACTCGTCGAACACGCGAGCTTGGAGCAACGTAGCCGGGAAGCCGGTAAGGGCAAAACCCGCATCGGGTTTGCGCGCCATGAACCAACGCCTTGTTAAGGCTGTTTGGGTTTCGGCGGGGACAGGAATCCCACGTAGTTGCGCGCTCTTGGCCAATTGACCTAAAGGCGAACGACGGCAAATCTCCTGTGAGACCAAATGGTCAGGAGAGACGTGCTCAATGTGCAAAGAACGAATTTCAAGGAGCCACTCGTTCAGTTGAGCGGCACCGCCTGCGAGGACCACGAGCTTAAGGGAGCGCGAGGCCGGTGAAGGGAAAAGAGGTGGAGAAGAATCAGACACTAGGCGGCCTGTAAAGCCGCTTTTTCAGCGAGCTTGAAAATACTTGACGGCCCAAGCCGCGATACCGACGGCGAAGATCAGACCGAGCACCGCCCAGAGTTTACCAACCGTCTGCATATCAGCGGCATCGTTCAAGGCGCCGCCGACATTGCCCGCCGAGCGGGCGCGAAGCCGGCCCTTCTTCAGGAATCCGTCGTAGTGGCGCTGAAGGAGGTAGGTCTCGATCTGTTTCATCGTATCGAGAATAACGCCGACGGTGATCAGCATGCCGGTGCCGCCGAAGAAAATCGCAATTCGCTGAGGTACGTTGAGCTCGAAAAGCAGAACGTCAGGCATGACCGCGATCAGCGTGAGAAAGATCGCACCGGCGAGCGTCAGGCGGGTCATGACGAAATCGAGGAAGCGCGCCGTCGGCTCGCCCGGACGGACTCCCGGGATGTAGCCGCCATACTTCTTCAAGTCGTCTGCGATCTGAATCGGCTTAAACATCACCGAAACCCAGAAGTAACTGAAGAAAAGGATGAGAAATCCCATCAGCGCATAGTAGGTCCAGTGTCCTCGGAGGAGATTGTTCGAAAACTCGACCAGGAATCGCCAGTCAAAGGCCGCACCGAGCTGGGCAAAAATTTGCTGGGGAAACAGCAAGATCGCACTCGCGAAGATCACGGGCATCACGCCAGAGTAGTTTACCTTCAGAGGGAGGAAAGAGTTTTGACCACCCATCACCTTGTTCCCGACCACCCGCTTGGCGTATTGAACGGGAATCTTCCGTTGTCCTTGGACGACGGCAATCAGTCCCATGGTGACGATCACGAAGAGGATGACCATCACCACGAGTTGTGGTGCCCCGATCGCTTTCACGCCGATGGGCGCGTTGATCAGCTGCCAAAGTGAAGCAGCCGCCCCGGGAACGTCGGCGAGAATACCGACCGTGATGAGGAGCGATATTCCATTACCAATGCCTCGGGCGGTGATTTGCTCGCCCAACCACATCAATACCAGCGTACCAGCAGTCAGGAAGATCACCGAAGTCAGCAGAAACAACGTGTGGTCCGCGATCACGATGCTACCGTACTGATTCACGTCGTAGCCTTGAAACAGACGGGCAGGATTCTCGAGGGTAAGAATGAGGAGCGTCGCCTGAACCAGACAGATCGCCACCGTCGCATAGCGGGTGTACTGGGTAAGTTTCTGGCGACCGACATCACCTTCCTGCTGTAGTCGGCTGAGTGCGGGAACCACCGCGCTCATCAGTTGAAAAATGATCGAGGCGCTGATGTAGGGCATGATGCCCAAAGCGAACACCGCGCCCTTCAACAGGGCGCCGCCGGTAAACATGTTGTAGAGCCCCACCACGGCGCCGCTGGCGCCGCCGACGTTGTCCCTAAAAAAATCTTGAAGCGGCTGGGGATCCAGGCCGGGCAAAGGGATGTGGGCGCCTACGCGGGCAACAAACAGGAGCGCCAGGGTGTAGAAGATACGGGAGCGCAGCTCGGGAATCTTCAGGGAGTTGGTGAAGGCGGAGAACACGTTAGAGGAGGAGAGTCGAAGGGGATAACGGAAAAAGGCGGGGGCGCCTACGCGGCGCTCACCCGCCTGGCAATGGCGTTAAGTCACGGTGACGTGACCATGCTACGGCATCGAAGTTGAATACGATCAGGCGATGATTGCCTGGCCGCCAGCCTTCTCGATCTTGGCCTTGGCCGACTCGGAAAATTTGGCCGCGGTGATGTTGAACGCGCGGGTAAGCTCCCCGTTGCCCAGAATCTTGACCGTCTTCACGCCGGAGCGAACCAAACCGGCGGCGGAGAGAACCTCCACGTTTACGTCGCGCACCGAGGCGTCCAGGGCGTCCAGATCGCCGACATTCACGATCGGGTATTCGACGCGGAAGTTGTAGTTGTTAAAGCCGCGGTGGGGCAGCTTGCGGTAGAGGGGCATCTGGCCGCCCTCGAAGCCCGGGCGGATGGAACCGCCGGAGCGCGCCGTCTGGCCCTTGCCGCCGCGGCCGGAAGTTTTGCCGTGACCGCCGCCTTCGCCGCAACCGACGCGTTTTTTGCGGTGGATCGCGCCTTTTACGTTTTTAAGTTCGTGGAGTTTCATGTGATTTTTCCTGATTTTTTTGGCGCCCGAAGTCCCTAAGGTTTAGGGATTCCGGACTCGGATATTGGAGAGGTGAACCTTAGGCGCGGGCGCGGGCGTAGTCTTCTGCGGTCTTCAACTGCAGGAGAGCTTCGATCGTCGCATGAACGACAGCGATATGGTTCGAGGAACCCATCGATTTGGTCAGGACGTTCTTCACGCCAGCTGCTTCGAGGACGGCGCGGACAGCACCACCCGCGATCAAGCCGGTTCCCGTGGTAGCGGGGCGAAGAAGCACTTTGCCACCATCGTAAGCGCCAAACACTTCGTGGGGAATGGTGTCTCCCTTGAGTTTCACCGAGAACATGTGTTTCCGGGCGCCTTCGGTCGACTTCTTGATCGCGTCGGGGACTTCGTTCGCGCGACCATAGCCAACGCCGATCTTTCCGGCGCGATCACCGACGACGGCAATCGCAGCGAAAGAGAAACGACGACCGCCCTTAACTACCTTGGCGCATCGATTGATGAAAACGACTTTTTCGAAGAGGCCGGAATCATCCTGATTCTGGTCACGATTATCCCGGCGGGGGCCACGATGCCCCCCGTGTCCGCCATGACCGCGGGGGCTGCGGGGTGGACGAGGGCTGTCATTGGAAGGGGCGGTGGCCGGGGTGGCCGGAACGTCGCCGGAGGGTGAAGAGGGAGTGCTCATTAAAATAATGCTGAATTAGAAGACGAGGCCGCCGGCGCGGGCGGCGTCGGCGAAGGCCTTGACCTTGCCGTGATAGAGAGCGCCTGAGCGGTCGAATACGACAGCCTCGATACCGGCAGCCTTGGCCTTGGCGGCAAAGGCTTCGCCGAGGGCTTTGGCACCGGCGAGGTTCGCGGCCAACTTTTGCTTGCGCAGATCGCCATCCAGCGTGCCGAGAAAGGTAAGCGTGGTGCCGGTTTCGTCGTTAATGGCCTGAGCGTAGATGTGTTTGGTGGAGAACTTGACCGCGAGACGCGGGCGAGCGGCGGTGCCGGTGACTTTTTTGCGAATGCGCCAACGACGCTTCTGCAGGAGTTCGGCTTTACGAATGGTGTTCATGGACGTGGATCCTCCCAAGAGGTAGGTAGATAGGGTTAGCAGCAATAGGTCGTGATTAAGCGACGGTCTTGCCTTCCTTACGGCGGACGCGTTCGCCAACGATACGGACACCCTTACCCTTGTAGGGCTCGGGCGGATAGAAGGAGCGGATCTGCGAGGTGACCATTCCGACAAGCTGTTTGTCGGCGCCTTCGACTTTGACCTTCGTGCCGTCGGTGACGGTGATCTTGATGCCTTCCGGGATATC
>JBILUB010000101.1:0-8134 GCA_044371245.1 Opitutaceae bacterium | reverse complement strand
AAGGCGGGGCGGGGCTCACCACGGGTTTGGACGCGCGCCAAGGGCACCACGCTAGATTACGGGCTCGGCCGAAGCCGCAGCACCAAGGATAAGCCGGTGTTCGCTTGCCTCTCACGGTGACGTCTTCGCCACCTTGCCGCACTCGCCCCGGCGCTGTCAGTCCCTTGTTACTCCGCTGCTTTGTCCGGGCTCGCCCCGGGGTGGTCGCTAGATCCGGCAGTAGCCCCGGCGAAAGATCGCGCAAGATGTTGAACCAGATGGCGAGCGCAGCGACCCGAAGGCGCACCTGGAAGGTGCGTCGAGCGGTCGATGCGCTCGGCAGGTGGTCAACAGGTTGCGCGAGATGAGTGCGGCTACTGCAGGTTCTAGGCTCAGGCCATATCCTCATCAGCCACACAGTCCTTCACGGGGGAAAACGAGGTTTTTACCCACCCCCGCCACCCTCGCCGCGCGGCGAAAACCTACGTTGCGCTCTAGGCTAAACCACAGCCGAGGCCGTGCCTCCGACGCGTAATGCAACGCTCCTCCCCTATGATGCAGATGGTGAAATGCCATCCGCCGGATCTTCTGGTCGTCATTCAATATCGAAGGGAAGGGCCCGCCGAGGCGCCGATTCGAGCTGTTGACCATAGGCTGACGCCGCCGCGTGCACGCCATGTCCGCGAGATACTGATGCTTAAACCGGCTCTCGCGGTGAAGGAACCGCGCATCCCGGCATTGTCGGCAAAAAGCCGCGGTGAGGATCAACTGGGCGGATGCCGACAATGCCGCGCCGAACACGCAGATCATCGACGCCCTCCGGTGGGCGATCGCTCAAGACCCGAAGTCAGGAAAGCCTGGTCGGCGCGGGCCTGGCAGGAAGGAGCGGTCGTCGAGGATGGGTCCCGAAAATCCAGCCGTCCGAACCACTCTGAAATGTGAGGTTATCGCGCCCGCCCTCGGAAGGCGGGCGCGCATTTTTGTGCAGATGCAGAGGCGGGAAGTGGCTGGCGACTCGGCGGACGGCGCCGCTCGGCCCGCGTCCGCTCAACCGACGGTGGTGGAGATGCGGGCGGCGAGGGCGGAGAGTGTCTTGGCCTGACGATGCATCTCGGAGGCGGCGGTCGCGGTCTCCTCGGCGTTGCTGGCGTTGCTTTGGGTGACCTGATCGAGCTGGGTGACGGACTGGGTGATCTGGGAGATGCCCGTGCTTTGCTCCTTGGAGGCGTTAGCCACATCGGCGACGAGCCGGTCGACGTCGCGGATCTTGCCGGCGATGGCGTCGAAGGAGGCGGCGACGCGCTGGGAGAGCTCGGCGCCTTGGGCGGCGCGGGAGGTGGCCTCGGCGATTTTCTCCGCGGTCTCGCGGGCGGCGGTGGAGGAGCGCTGAGCGAGGGAGCGAACCTCGTCGGCCACGACCGCGAAGCCTGCGCCGGCCTCGCCGGCGCGGGCGGCTTCGACGGCGGCGTTCAGGGCGAGTAGGTTGGTTTGAAAGGCGATCTCGTCGATGGTCTTGATGATTTTGGCGATGTCGGTGGAGGACCGTTGGATGGCGCTCATCGATTCTTTCATCCGGTCCATTTCGGCGCGGCCGCCATCGACTGCGTGGGTGGCCTCGGCGGCGGCGGATTTGCCGGTCTGGGCGTTTTCGGCGTTTGAGGCGGTCATGCTGCCCAGCTCTTCGAGGGTGGCGGAGATCTGCTCGAGGGCGGCGGCCTGGGCGCTGGCGCGCTCCGAGAGGCTGCCGCCGGAGGCCTCGAGCTGGGCGGAGGCTTGGGTGATGCCGGAGGATTCGTGGGTGAGGTCGTGCACGATGGCGCGCAGATGGCGCGTGAGGCGGCGGGCGATGAGCCAGGCGATGAGGATGCCGAGACTGATGGTGACGGCCGAGACGAGTAGACTGAGGAGGGAGGTGTGGGCGGTGCGCTCGACCAGGGAGTGCTGGCCGGCGAGAAAAGCGCTCTCGGCGTACTCGCGGAGGCGGGCCAGGCCGGCTTGCACGTCCTTCACCTGGCGCTCGAAGTAGTCGACGTCGGAGCGGGCGGCGGAGGCTTCGAGGGCGACCTCAAAAGTGCGGTCGAACTGGGTTTTGAGGGCGGCGAGCTGCTCGCGCGCGGCGGGGGGCAGATCTTTCTTCGCGAGGGCGGCGTGGCCCTCGTTGAATTTGGCGCGGCCGACGAAGTTCAGGTCGCTGGTGGAGTCGGAGAAGAGGACGAGGAGGGAGGCGCGGCTGAGGTTGGCAAAGGCTTTGGCGTCGATGGACTCGAGGCTGTCGGCGCGGCGGAAAACTTTGGAGAGGTTTTCGCGTTCGGTGGCGAGGGTGGCGGTGACGAGCAGGCGCTTCTCGGCGAGGGCGAAAGCGTTGTTGGCCGCGCTGGCCAGTTCGGTGGACTGGGCTTCGAGCTGGTCGAGCAGTTCGCCGATGGTGGGGGCGGGAGCGGGCGGGGTGGACTCTCCGGTGGCGGCGGGGTCGGGGGCCGGGGCGGGGGCGGGGTCTGGAGCGACGGCGGCGGAGGTGGCTTCGAGAGCCGGGAGGACTTTGGTGTGGAGCTCGGAGAATTGCTCCTGCTGGAGGAGGGCGAGATTTTGGGTGAGGAGCTCGAGCTGGAGGACGGCGTCGGCTTTGCGGTCGGTGAGATCGCCGGATTTGCGCACGACGAAGGCGGTGAGCACATCGCGGCTGAGTGTGTCGGCGGCCTCGCTGGCGCGAACGGCGGCCTGAAACAAGGGGATGCCTCGCTCGAGCTCGGCGCGGCCGAGGCGCTCCATGGTGCCGAGCTGGAGGCGGACGAAGGCGACGACCAGGACAAAACCGAGCGCGATCACGCCGGCCGCGGTGAGGATCTTGCGCAGCATCGTGGAAGGGGGACAGGCCGTGGCGGGCGAAGGGGCGGCGAGACGGGCGAAGTCTCAGACCATGTCGGCGGGGCGGGGGCTAGCGGGAGAGTTTGGCGCTGAGTTTCTCGGCCTGCTCCATGCCCTCTTCGAGCTCCTCCTTCATGGTCTGGAGGTGTTCGGGGTTCTTATCGGCGGCGTAGGCCTGGGCGGCTTTTAGCACGAGGAGCGGATGGACGATGGCGTGGATGGGATCGGTGAAGTGCTCGTTGTCCTCGTCTTGGAGGTCGATGCCCGGATGGTGCGCCGCTTCGGTGAAGTAACCGAGATCGTGCCACTGGGCCTCGAGCTGGCCAAAATCCAGGGCCTGCATGGCGGGGATGTTGGCGATGACGGTTTGGAGCAGTTTTTCGCCGGTGGGGTAGGCTTTGGCGTAGAGCTCGGCGAGGGCGACGGCCTCTTTCACCATGGTGCCGACCTGGGCGGAGACGGCGGCGGGATCGATCTGTTTGCCGACGATCATTTCGGAGATGGATTTGCCGGCTTTGTGGTAGGCGGCGCCGCTGTTGGCGAGGGAGGGGTCGGCGGCGAGGCGAGTGGAGGGCAGGAGGGCGCAGGCGAAGGCGAGGAGGGCGAGGGCGGTTTTCATGGCGGGCGGAGGTCGGGACGGTGGGCGAGCTAGTAGGAAAGGCTGAGGCGGAGCGTGGCGACGAGGGCGGGGTCGAGGGAGGGGTCGGCGCCGGGGTGGCGGATGTACTGGAGGTCGGGTTGGAGCAGGAGGTGCTCGCCGAGGGCGAGGGTGTAGGAGAGCTCGTGGACTTGCTCGTAGTCGAAGGGGCCGGGGGCGCGGTCGGAGAGCCGCGCATGCACGACACCGTAGGCGAGGGTGTCGGCCGGCCGGGACGGGATGGGGCCGGTGAAAGCGAGCCCGGCGTCTGCCGCCCAGGCGACGGAGTTGCGGTCGTCGGGGGCGAGGCCGGCGCGGAGGTGGGCTTCGAGATTACCGGCCTCGCCGGTCTGGCCGAGGAGGCTGCGCTCGATGGCGGCGTAGGCGCCGTGGTTGCCGGAGTGGTCGGGGCCGCCGGCTTGATCGGCAAAGTCGGCGGTGTGGGCCCAGGCGCCGATGAGGTAGCGTTGAGCCGAGCCGGAGGGTGCGAGCGCGAGCTCGGTGATGAGGAAAGCGCCTTGGGCTGAGTTGAGTTCGAAGCGGGTGCCGTGGCGGTTGGGGTGGGGATCGCCCTCGGGGGAGTCGAAGCTGTCGCCATCGTAGACGCCGAGGCGCCAGGTGGTGGTCTCGGAGGTGTAGGCGAGGCGGGTGCCGAGGGCGGCGACGTAGTAGGCCGGGCCGGCGTTGAGTGCGTTGGCGGAGAGAAAGGCGGGCCAGCCGAAGCCGCTGTTGAGAAGGGAGGCGCCGGGGGTGGTGCCGGCGAATTCGCTGTCGGCGAGGAGCGCTCCGGCGCGCAGGGACCAGCGCTCGCGCACGGCCTCGGCCCACCACTCGAAAAGTCGGGTGCTCGCGTAGGCCTCGGAGTTGCTGATGGCGAGGAAGTCGCCGAGGTAGCGTTCGGTCGGGCCCCGGCCCTCGACGTGGAGCGCGCTGAGGTAGGCGCTCCAGGCGATGGGAGATTCGGGCGAAGGCGTGGGTTGCCAAGTGAGGTGGGCGAGGGCGGTGCCGTGGAGTGATTCGCGGCTTTGCCCCGGGCCGGAGAGGCCGGAGGTGGCGTCGAGGGTGGCAGCCAGGCCGGGCGTCCAGGCGTCGGCGCGGAGTCCGGCGGCGGGGAGGGTCGCGATACCGGTGAGCAGAAACGCGAGTCGCGCGGGGGAGGACGGGGATGGGTAAACCATTGCCCTTCTTTTTCGTCCCTCGGGGGGAATTCTTTAGCAGCTAGTGCCTTACAATCGATTCCGCGGAGCCGTGCCCGAGTCAGACGGGCCAGGAGGAGCCGAGGTGAGGGCGGCCTTGGATTGGGCGCAGGTAGAGGTAGAGCTGGGCGCGGGCCGCTTCCGAGGCCGCGAGGCCGGCGGGCCAGGAGACGAGCGGGGCGCTGGTGCGGGCGTAGAGGCCTTCGGGCACGCCCTCGAAGGCGTCGAGGCGGGCGAGCGCGGCCGCATCCACCGCCCAGAGCTCGCCGCGCACCCCGTCTGGATCGGCCGGCTCGGCGACGAGTCCGGGGTATTCGCCGAGCGAATACAGGGTGAAGCCCGGGCTGGTGCGCGCCTCGCCGAGGAGGGTCTGGCCGGCGAGCTGGGCGTGGTTCGAGCCGCCTCGTTTGAGGGTGCCGTAGACAAAGAGCAGGGTGTGGTCGGCGTGCACGGCGGGGGACGCGGGCGCGGTGGGCGGGCCTCGGGTGCGGGGGTGGCGCGGAGCTTCAGGGGGCGGCGCTGTCGACGACCGGCGAGGCCGTGGCCCGCACGGGTGCGGGGGCCGGGGCGGCGATCTCGATGACGAGCGCGGTGAGGTTGTCCCGGCCGGAGCCCTCGAGCGCCTCCTCGACCAGGCGTACGGCCGCGGGCTGGTGGAGGCGCTCCTGCGGGGGGGTGCGGACGAGGGACTCGAGGCGGTGGTCCCAGAGGCCGTCGTTCACCCCGTCGGAGCAGAGGAGGAAACGATCTCCGGGGCGGTGGGCGATGGCCCCGACCTGAGGGTCGATAAACTGGTGGCCGGCGCCGAGGGCTTGCTGGAGGGCGTTGCGCCGGGGGTGGTCGCGGGCTTCGCGTTCGTTGATCTGGCCCTGGCGGCGAAGCCAGCCGACGTAGCTGTGATCGTGGCTGAGTTGCCGCATGCCGCCCTCGCGCGGAAGGTAGTAGAGCCGGGTGTCGCCGAGGTGGCCGAAATAGACCCACTGGGGGGTGAACCAGGCGAGGGTGAGGGTCGCGCCCATGCCTGAGCACTCGGAGTAGCTGCGACCGAGCTGGAGCAACTCGAGGTGGATCGCGTCGAAAAGCTCGCGCAGCACGTCGCTGAAGCCGGCCTCCAGTCCGGCCGCGGAGAGACGGTAGGCGCGGGGGAGCAGGCGGGTGATTTTTTGCACCGAGATGCGGCTGGCGAACTCCCCTGCGCGGGCCCCCCCCATGCCGTCGCTGACGGCGAAGACGAAGTCGCCCAGCCCGAGGTCGGACTCGCCGATCTTGCCGAGGTAGCGCACCTCGTGCCCGTCGAAGTTCAGGGCGAGAAAGGTGTCCTCGTTATTGGGACGAACCCGGCCGCGGTGGGTGATCGCGGACCAGTGGAGCACGGCGGGGGGCGTGTCGGGCATGGCAAAAACGGGAGAGCAGGGGCCGGTGGCCGGGGGCGGGTCAACGTTTTCGCGGATCAGTCGCCGCGGGGACCATCCGGTCGCGGCAGGTCGAGGGCGGGACCAGGCGGGGCCGAGGGATCGAGGATGGTGGCGAACTCGAAATCGATCAGGCAGAAGCGGCCGAGCTGGGTGGAGTAGGTGATGTTGCGCGCATAGGCGTCCTCGTGGCGGACTCGGAAATCACGTTCCAAGTCCGCGTAAAGCTGCCGCACCTTCTCTTCCGTGATGTGCTCGACGCGCTGGCCGCAGTTGGTGGTGACGAGGCGGAGCTCGTCCGGGGCGGTCTCGACCACGCGCGGGACGTAGGTGCACGCTTTTGACTCCAGATAGCGCAGCACCCGCAGCTCGTTTTCAAAACGCTCCCGGGCTTGGTGCCCACGAAAGACTTTGTGCACCCGGCCATCATAGCCGATCCGCACCAGAGCCCTCCGGGTGTCCTTCATCTGCTCCATGCTCGAAAACGGCCAGCATCCGCCGGAACGGCCGAGCCGCAAGCGCGGCGCGGTCCGGTGCTGGACATTTTTGCGCGAAGTGGAAGCGGCGATCGGGCCATTGATTTGCGTGTGTCGCGGGGCTCGGTAGGCGGCCATCGCACGCAGCAATTTTTTTCATTGCTGGCACACTGGGTGCTGAAAACGGTGGTCATCGGGTTTTGCCCGGTGCCCCGTCTGTCCGCCTGGTGGATGGCGGGGTCCGTTTCAAGAACCCTCTTTCTCCCAACCTCCACATCCATGGCTAAATACAAACTCGAATACATCTGGCTCGACGGTTACAAGCCGGTGCAAAATCTGCGCGGCAAGACCCAGATCAAAGAATTCGCGAGCTTCCCGAAGCTTGAAGAGCTCCCCCTCTGGGGCTTTGACGGCAGCTCCACTCAGCAGGCCCCCGGTGGCAGCTCTGACTGCGTGCTGAAGCCGGTGGCGGTGTATCCGGACAGCACCCGCAAGAACGGTGTGTTGGTGATGTGCGAAGTCTACAATGCGGACGGCACCCCGCACGTCTCGAACTCCCGTGCGACCATCCTCGACGACGAGGGCACCTGGTTCGGCTTCGAGCAGGAGTACTTCCTCTATCAAGACGGTCGCCCGCTCGGCTTCCCCGAGGGTGGTTATCCCGCCCCGCAGGGCCCCTACTATTGCGGCGCCGGCTATAAGAATGTCGGAGATGTCGCCCGTCAGATCGTGGAGGAGCATCTCGATCTCTGCCTTGATGCCGGCATCAACCACGAGGGCATCAACGCCGAGGTCGCTTCGGGCCAGTGGGAATTCCAGATCTTCGGCAAGGGCTCCAAGAAGGCCGCCGACGATGTCTGGATGGCCCGCTACCTCCTCCTCCGCCTTTGCGAGAAGTACGGCGTGGACGTCGAGTTCCACTGCAAGCCGATCCGCGGAGCCTATAATTCTCCCCTCGACTGGAACGGCTCCGGCATGCACTCGAATTTCTCCACCGCTTTCATGCGCGATGTCGGCGGCAAGGAGTACTTCGAGAAACTCATGGCCGCTTTCGCCAAAAACATGTCCGAGCACGTCGCCGTCTACGGTCCCGACAATCATTTCCGTCTCACCGGCCTGCACGAGACCCAGTCGATCGACAAGTTCACCTGGGGCATCGCCGACCGCGGCTCCTCGATCCGCGTGCCGCACAGCTTCGTCAAGAGCGGCTACAAGGGCTACCTCGAGGATCGCCGTCCGAACTCGGCCGCGAACCCCTACGACGTCGCCAGCCGCATCCTCAAGACCATCGCCGAGGTCCCGACCAAGTAAGGTCGCGAACTCTCAGCGAAAGCGCCCGGCGCAGGCCGCCGGCGAGGACCGCCGCCCTTCTGGGGCGGCGGTTTTTTTTGGCCGTCCGCCCCGTTTTTTCCGCCCGTACGGGCGCCGCTCAGCCCAGGCGGTGGAGGCGCTCGCGCACATCGGCGCGCAGGCGTTCGATATGGTCGAGCGTGAACGCGACGACATCGCGGGTCGGGTCGTTCACCAAAGGGCTCAAGTCCATCGCCCAGGTGATGCCGGCCGTCCGGT
>JBILUB010000301.1:0-3729 GCA_044371245.1 Opitutaceae bacterium | reverse complement strand
TCGCGCGCCTCGTCCGAGCCCTCCTGCCCGACGACCCCGAGCTGGCGCCCTTCCGGCCCGGCCTGCGTTTCGCATTCTACAACGCGCTCACCTGGCAGATCGCCACCGGCACCCCGCTCGTCCTGCTGGCCGAGCAACTCGGGGCCTCGCCCGCGCAGGTGGGTCTCGCCTACAGCTTCGTCTACCTGCTCACCCCGGTGCAGATCCTCTCCACCGTGCTGCTGCCCCGCCTCGGCTACAAACGCCTGACGCTGCGCGGCTGGGGCCTGCGCGGCTTTCTGCTTTTGGTCCCGATCGCGCTCTGTGTGCTCGCGCCCTGGCTCGGCTCCCGCGCCTGGATGGTGCCCGCGTTGATCGCCAGCTGCTTCGGCTTTTGCCTGCTGCGGGCCATGGGCATGGCGGCCAGTCTGCCCTGGTTTTTCGCCATCCTTCCGGCGGATGTGCGCGGCCGCTACTTCTCCAGTGAGTACCTGCTCGCCGGCCTCTCCTGCATGGCGACGCTCGTCGCCAGCGCCCTGCTCTTCGCCCTGCTGCCGCCCTACCCCGCCTTGCTCGCCCAGTACCTGCTCGCCGCCCTCGGCTCCTGGCTGAGCTACCGAGCACTCCGCGCCTTGCCGGACGGGCCGACCCCGCCCTCGCTCGGCCTCGCCGAGATCACCCGTCAGCTCGGGCGCCTCGCCACCGCCGCCGGCCCTTACCGCACCTATCTTTGGGTCACCATCGTCTGCTACGTCGCGACCACCCCTTTCGCCCCCTTCGCCGCCTACCACCTGAAGGCGGTCAACGCGCTCCCGCCGGGACTCATCATGCTCTTCGAGTTGCTGCGCTACGCCGGTGCGGCGCTCTGCGCCTGGTCCCTGCGCCACCGCATCGACCGTTTCGGCGCTCGGCCCTACCTCGTGCTTTCCCTCGGGCTCTACCTGGCGCTCTCCGTGTACTGGCTGGTTTTCCTGCGGGTCGAGGGCGGCGGTCCGCTCGGGTTGCTGGTCGCCTACCTTGTCATGGGCTTCGCCGGCACCTGCTGGATGATCGGTAATCTCGCGCTCCTCCCCAAACTCATGGCCCAGGAGGACCGTACCCTCGGCCTCACCCTTCAGGGCGCGCTCGCCTCCCTTGCCGGAGGACTCTCCGTCACCGCCTGGGGCTGGGCCCTTCGTCCCTCGTCCGGCGCCCCCGGCATGAACACCGAGGCCTTCCAGCTCCTCTTCCTCTTCGCGATCGTCTCCGGCGCGGCGCTGATCGGTCTGCTCTTCCGCATCCCCGAGCGGGACGCTCCTCCACTCGATCCACTCATGCCCGGAGCCCTGCTCCTCCGCCCCCACCGGGCGGTCTCCTACCTCGTGAATCTGATCGATCCGCGACGCTAGCCCGCGCGCCCGGAAGAAGCGCCCGGCGCACGAAAAAGCCCGTGGGCGCCTGTTGGGCACCCGCGGGCTCTTCGTTGTTCAAATTGGTGGAGGTGGCGGGAATTGAACCCGCGTGCCCCTGGCCTTCACGCCTGGCGTCTACCCTTATAGCGTCGTTTTAAATTCGCCGACGGCCCGCGACTCCGCACGCAATGCCGCCAACTAAGCCCCGGATCGAAGATACGACGCCCACACCGCGGCTGGCTCTGGGCGTTATGTTCGCTGTCGTCGATCTTTCAGCTAGCGAACATCACTGATCGATCGTCACCGCACTTAGGCGGCGAGGGGCATTTCTTCGTAGGTGCCGTTTGTTTTTGTGAAGGTGGATTTACGCGGGTCCTTCACCCGCGAAGGGCTGCCAAACACTCCAACCAAGGGTCGAATCCAGAACACCCCCGAAAGTCTTTACTCCCGGTGATTTTCCAGTGACGGGCTTACGCCACGTCGTGCCGGTGATCAAAAAGAACCCCCGGACCCTCACCCCTCCCCCGCCGCTTGGCAAGCCGCGCCGGCGTTTCCTTTTTCCCCCTTCGCCCGTCGCTCGTCTCCGCTGCGCGCTTGCCCGCCGCGCGCGGAGGCCTTGATTGTGCACCTCTCTCTCCCGCCGTGTTCCGCACGTTCCTCAAAGCCAAACTCCACCGCGCCACGCTCACCGCGGCCGATCCCCACTACGAGGGCTCGATCTCGATCGATCGTGAGCTTTGCCGCGCGGCCGGCTTTGCCGAGTTCGAGCAGGTCGATGTCCTCGACATCGACAACGGCGCCCGCTTCACGACCTACGTGATCTACGGCGAGCCGGGCCAGGTGCAGGTGAACGGCGCCGCCGCCCGCCTCGTCCGCCCGGGCGATTTGGTGATCGTGCTCGCCTACTGCAGCCTCGGGCCGGAGGAGGTCGCGCAACACGCCGCCCGCGTGGTCCTGATGGGGCCGGGCAACGTGATCACCTCGCGCGAGGACAAGCCCGTCTCGCCGCCCTGATCCCGCCTGCGGATGGCGCGGCTCGGATCCCGCCTGCCGGTTGCGCGGCTCGGATCCCTTCGCGGCAGCCCCCCCGCCCCGGGCGGGCGAGATGAACGATAAGTTTTTGGCCAATCGTGCCGATAGTGGCTAGTCGGAGTGCGTTTTAGGTGCTCTCCCCGTCTCCCTATGGCTCCCCAATTTCCTCTCTTCGCGATTCTCGCCTTGGCCGCTTTTTCCGTGCTGCCGGCGCAGACGCTCGTGATCAACGGCGACATCCACCGCGCCGGCTCCTCCGCCAACGAGCTCCAAAGTGGCCGGGGCGTCGTCGGCAATCCCGGCGATGTATGGAACGCGTTAAATGTCCGGGCCGGAGTTTCCAGCTACTCCAGTTTGGTGGACTCGAGCGGGGCGGCGACGGCGCTGTCCTTCAGCATCGAGCTTGCGAACCAGCCCGAGGCCGACTCGACCACGGCGGGCGGCGCGTCCAAGCCCCAGCCGGAGCTCTTCAACAATTTGTTCAAGGAGTATGGCTATAACCTCACCTCCACGCCTCTGACTTTTTCTTTCTCCAACCTGGATCCAAACCTGACCTACACGCTGAATCTTTTCGGCGCGGCCCGGGTCGGTGGAGTCGACTACGGAGGTTCTTGGCTGGTCAACGGAGTGCGCAAGTCCACCTCCCCGGTCAGCAGCAACGACCCCGTCTTCCTCGCTTCGACAAACTTGGTCGAGAATCTCCAATACGTCTCTTATTCGGGCCTCACGGCGGTGCAGCTCTCGCCGGGCGTCTTCGGCATCTCCGGCAGTTTCGGCGCCGCGACCGCCGAGGTCGTGGTTTGGAATGGGTGGCAGCTGACCGCGGTGCCCGAGCCGGGCGCCGCCGCCGCCTTCGCCGGCCTGGGTGTGGCCGCCTTCGCCGCTTTACGCCGCCGGCGCCGCTGAGCCGGCGAGCGGCGGCGCCCGGATCGGGCGAGGCTCAAAGTCACTGCACGACGATCGCGTCGATCGCGCCAAAGGCGAGATTGGTCGAGCCGGCGCCGGACCAATCGAAGGTGACTTTGATTAAACTTGTCCACGTGGCCGGGAGTTCGAAGGGGGTCATCGTCCGGGTGGAGAATCCGAGCTGCGTGGTCGTGAGCGTGCCGCCGTCGACCCTGGTGGCGCTGACGATCAAATCCCCGTTGGTGCCGTAGCGGCCCTCCGCGTAGCCGAAGGAGCGTAGTGAAAAGGCCGCCCCATCGCTCCGCTCGAGGGTTATACGGGCGCCGTGATTTTGGGGATGCAGCACCCGGGAGGCATAACCTTGGGCCGCGCCGAGCAGGTCGAGACGACCGGGAGCGCCGCCGGCGCTGAAGCCTTTGAA
>JBILUB010000240.1:0-4425 GCA_044371245.1 Opitutaceae bacterium | reverse complement strand
CGCCGCTGCTGAGGGTGTTGGCCCCGCCACTGAGGCCTTCGAAATCGAGGGTCGTGGTGGACACGGGCGGCGGCGAGCCGTCGGGGGCGATGACGACGGAGTAGCTCGTGCTCACACCCGCGGCGGGCGCGGCGAGATTGGCGCCCAGGGTGATGCTACCGGCCGGGTGGTTTTTGCTGTAAACCTTACGCCGGACGTCACCGTTGATCGCCACGGTCTGCCCCGTGAAGGTGAAGCCGGAGAGCCAGGCGGGCAGGGCGGTGGCGCGGGTGTCGTAAAGGACATGGACCGTCACCGGGGTATTGACGGTGAACGAGAGGTAATTGGTCGCGGGCGCGCTCAGATTTTTATCGTTGTTGGGCAGGCTGATCCAGGGCTTTCCAGCGAGCGGTGCCGGCGCGGCCGACCAGGTGTAGGGACGATCGGTGTAGACCAGGTCACCGATGGCGAAGGACGTGTCCAGGAGCGCGGTGGCACCGCTGGACAGCGTGATGGCCGTGACGTTGAGAGTGCCGGAGGGGGAAGCCTGGGTGGTGGCCGAGGCGGAAATCCAGGCCGAGGTGAGACTCACGTTCACCGCCTGGACTCGGAACTGATAGGGCGTGCCCGCCTGCAGGTTCGGAAAAACGACCTCGATCACGGTGCCCGTGCCGTCGGCGCCGGGCTCGGGCGAGACGCTCGTCCAACCGCTGTCGGCGCTGCGTTTGTAGGCGAGGGCGAAGCCGGTCTCATTGTTGCTTTGATCGACAAAAGTGAACTTGACCGAGCCGGTGCCGAGCGCGCTTGCCGTGACCCCGGTCGGTGCGGCGGGGGCGACGACCGCGGGCGGCTCCACGGGCTCGGGGCCGCCATAGAGCGAGAGAAAGCGTCCGTTGGCCGAGGTGCGGGAGACGACGGCGGGCGAAACACCATTCTCGATCCGCTGGGTGACGCCGCCGCGCGTATGCTCGACCCAGGTGGCGTAGTTGTAGCCCGTGCCCAGGCCGGCGGCCTCGGCCGAGCCGGCCACGAACAGGGTGGCGTCGTCGAGGAGGCGGTAGGCCGGGATCGCGCCGAGCGTGGCGGTGTTGTAGCTGAAGCTGCCCAGCACCTCGGTGACGGCGTAGCCGGAGCCGCGCACCCGGGTGGCGGCTTTTTCCGCTTTGAGTCCAAGGATCCAGACGAGGGCGTCCTTGTTGTCCACCTGGACGCCCCCGTCGCCCTCGACGTTGAGCTGGCGGGCGTAGACCTGGAGACCGGGGTGATCGAAGGCGACGCGCTGGGTGGCGATGTCGTCGAGGAAAAGGCGGGCCGGCGCGGTCGAGGTGATCCCGACCTCCACGATGGAGTTCGCGACAACGAGATCGCGGGCGCCGTGCTCGATGCGGGGGAAACGATCCATGCGCTCGATCACGACGGTGGCGGGCGCGCCCGGGCCGACCACGAAGCGCGCGTCCGGACCGGCGCTGAAGAGCGCGTCACAGCCGATGAGGCGGGACACCGCCCCGCGCACGGTGACCACGCCATTGACCCGGTAGTTGTATCCGGCCGGGAAATACACGTGCGACTTTCCGGCATCGATCGCGGCCTGGATCGCGGCGGTGTCATCCGTCGTGCCGTCGCCGACGGCGCCGTGGGAGCGGACGTTGGCCCAGTCGGAGAGGGGCGCCCAGGCGACCCGCGGGGTGGGCTCGGGCGCGATCACGCCGAGCCGGGCGGAGCCGCCATGCGTGGTGGCGGCGAGGCCGGTCTGGACATAGAAGGGAAGGCTCTGGGCGGTCTTGTAGGCATCGCCGGTGACGGCGGGGAGGATACCGTCCTGCACCCGGCGTTCGTAGACTCGGTAACGGCCGAAGGAGCGCACATCCTGCAGGGTGGAGAAGCCCTGGCCGTTGATGGCGGAGCGCAGGCCGTTGAAGCCGCCGAAGAAGCGGCCTTTCTGAAGGGTGAGCACACCGCCGTAGTAGAAGCCGCCGTTGAGCTGCTGCGCGGGGTTTTCCGGGTTGCCGTTGATGATGGGCTGGGCGGACCCGACGATGGCGATGTCGTGGATGCTCACGACCTGGCCGCTGTTGGCCAGACCGGCGGCGCCTTGGTTAAACAGGCGGATCTTTTCGAGGGTGATGCTGTTCGCGACATCGGAGGTGCGCACACCGGTGGTGAAGCCGTGGACCTCGAGGTCGCGAACGAGGAGCGGGCCGTTCAGTCCCGCGCCAAGATCGAGGCCGATGTGGCCCCGGCCGTCGCCGGAGACGATCTTCACGCGCTCGACCTGACCTTGATTGTGGGCGACGAAGTGAAGGCCGATGGCGCCCGGATTGTTGGAGCCGGTGTGCAGGGTGAGGTTGCGCACACCGTTGCGAAACTGGGCGGCGAGGGTGCCGCCGCTGCGCTCGATGTTGACCAGCGGCTTGGGGGTCGAGGCGCTGCCAAAACCCGACGCGGAATCAGCGAGGCGGAGGATCACGCCAGCGCGGCTCTGGCCCTGGAGCACGGTGCGTTTGTGGCTGTTGCCGGCATTACTCGGGTCGCTGGGCCAAAGCAGCGAATTCGAGACGTGATAGGTGCCGTTCGGCAGGTAGACGATGCGCCGGCCGTTGGGCGCGGCGAAGAGCGCGGCCTGGATGGCGGCGGTGTCATCGAGACCATCATCCGGGACGGCGTTGTAGGGCGTCCGAGTCACGTCCAGCACGCCCGAGTCGGAGGGGAAGACGACGCTCTCGGCCACGGCGGCGCCGGGGACGAGTTTCACCTGCTTGTTCGCGGCGTCGATCTGGACGGCGTAGCCCTCGGGCAGGGTATGCAGATCGAAGGGCGTGGGGCTGGCGAAGCTGCCGGTACCGCTCCAGGTGGCGATGAGGTAGGTGCCGGAGGGCGCGCCAAACTTCGGAGGGACGACCGCGAGGGCGGTGGCGGCGTCGACTGTGAGGTCGCCGTTGATCACGAGGCGATCGGACGAGCCCGCCAAGGCACCGAGCTCGATCAAGAGGCCGCCCCGGGGGCCGAAAGTGGTGGCGCCGTTGACGGTGAGGCTCCCGATGGTGTTGTCGGCAAGGGGATCGCCGGGAGAAATCAGGCCGGAGAGCGTGCCGGTGGTCGCGAGGTCGAGGCTGGTGAGGTAGGCGACCGGATCAAAACCGCCCGTGCCCACCTTGACCGGCGAGTTGATCGTGCCGGTGCCGGCGAGAACACCGCCGTCGACGAGCCACTCCTTGACCGTCGCAGGACTGGTGCCGTTGAGCACGACGCTGCCGCGGGTGGCATAGAGGGTGGTGCCGGCGCCGCCCCCCGTGATGCCACTGCCGGCGGGGAAGACGGTGTGGCCGAGATTCCAGTTGGAGAACGCGTGGGTGCCATCCAGCGCGAGGGCGGTATCGAAGCGCACGACCCCGCCGCCGTCGCCCCAGACCGCGACGCCACGCCGGGGGGCGGTGTGAGCGCCCGTGATGGTGAAGGTGCCGGGTCCGTTCTGGGCAAACTTCACATCGCTCGGACCGGTGGAGCTTACGCCATAGTTGGCAGACAGGGTGTTGTTGCCGACCGAGCGGATAAAGCCCGTGCCGCCGGGGACGATCTCGGTCCGGCCGTTGCTCAGGAGATAGCCACCGAGCAGCTCCATTTCGCGGGCGGCGCGGGTGCTCGCTCCAAGGTCAACCGAGCGGAAGGGCGCGGTCGCCGGGAAACTGAGCTTACCGGCGAGGGGCGAGACGGGCACGAGGTCGTTGTCCCAGTTGGCGGCCGACGACCAGAGCGCGTTGCCCGCGCCGCCGTCCCAAGTGTTGGCGCCAGGGAGGGAGATCGGGAGCAGCAGGGCGAGGGGTACGAATGCCAGACACAGGGACGAGGTCCGAGATGCGTGGCCGGCGGCGGAAGGGCCGAGAGGGCGGGGAGCGTGGGGCACGGTGTTCATGGGGATGGAGTGGGAGGGGGGACGGTGGTCAGCAAACTCCGCCCGGCTGGGCCGCGGCGGAGGGATCAGTCGGGGGCAGGGATTTGAGAAGGCGGCAGGGCAGACTCAGGGCCCCAGCCAGGATAAGACGGAACCTCGACCAGCATTTACCGAGAATCGAGACCAGAGCACACCCACAAGAATTACACGAATAATTAAATGCGTTAGCGATCTTTGACATTTTACAAACACGTCATGGAATCGACCTAAAATGCACTAAATAAGCGATATCCCTCAAAGGTTTTCCCGGATTTTCACCTAAGCAGAGCTAAACAAATTATAAGATTTATCCCGGGAGGATTTCGAGGCCTTTCTCCGGTACACCGGCACGTCCAGGGTGGTCCGCGCCGGGGGGGGACACGGCGTCGCATCGGGACTAGGCTCGGCGCGTGAATCGGCACCGAAGCGCGTGCCTGGGTGTCTTCCCGCAAGGGGTGATCCTGCGGACGCCGCTCAGCTGAAGGGAGGCGGCGCGATCGTGTCCCCCTGGATGGTCT
>JBILUB010000099.1:0-8216 GCA_044371245.1 Opitutaceae bacterium | reverse complement strand
TGCGCTCGCGCCGGCGCGTCGGGTGGAGCATGATGCCGAGGCGTGTTTGGTGGAGGTGATCGATCTCGAGCGGGCCTCACCGCGCCTGGTCGCGTGGGCTCGGCGGCGGGGCCTGGTGTCGGAGGTCGAAGGCGCGGGAGCGAACGCTGGGCGGCGGGTGGCGGAGGTGTTGCGGGCCTGTCCGGTGGAGTTGCGTTGGGGGCTCCTGCTTCGGCTGCAGGCACGGATCGCGCCGCGCGTCTACACGCTCGCGCGGGTGCCGGGGGCGGTGAGCGCGGCGGGTGAGGCGACGCGGGCGGGCGCGGCCGAGGTCCAGGGTGAGTTGGAGCTGTTGGTCAGCCGGGTGGAGGGGCGGCGCGAGGGCGGCGGGGCGGGTTTGTCGGGGCGGGCGAGCGGCTGGTTGACCGCCGTGAGGCCGGGCGCGGAGCTGGAGTTTTGGCGTTTGCCGCATCCGCACCGCCTGCCCGTGGCGCACGGGCACGGCGAGCGCGGGCTGGTGGTCGTGACGGGCTCGGCGATCGCGGCGGTGCTGGCGTTTCTAAGGGCGGGGCGGGCGCCGCGGGAGCTGTGGTTGGTGTGGGGCCTGAGGGACCGGGTGGAGCGCGGTTACTTCCTCGACGAGTTGGAGGCCTACCGAGCGAGCGGGGTCTTGGCGCGGCTCGATCTGGTGGAGTCGGCGCCGGGCGGGGTGCGGAGTGGTGGGCGGCGGGCGCCGGCGTGGCTGGCGGAGCGCGGATCGGAGGTGGCGGAGTGGATGAAGGGTGGGGCGTGGCTCTATGTTAGCGGGCAAAAGGCGCTGGTGCGCGAGGTGCGCGAGACGCTGCGCGACGTGTTGGTGGAGGGCGGCCTAGCGTCGGACCGGGCCGGAGCAGAGGAGGTGTTGCACGCTTGGTCGGATGAGCTGCGGCTGGTCGAGTCGTCCTCGGGTTGAACCGAGAACGGACAGGCCGCGGCGAGGGCGGGCGCGACGTGCGCGCAGGCCAGTCCAAAGTGGGTGCTTGGGTGCCAGCCGTGACGGGCGAGATGCGGAGCTTGCTCGTGGAGCAGATGGAGCAGGTCCTTGGGCGCTTCGTGCGTTTCCAGTCGGCGGGGACGGAGGGCGCGGAGGTCGGGTCGGGGCACGGGCATGGGCTGGGCCTGGCGATCTGCCGAAGCATCGGGCAGTTACACGGCGGCTCGATCCGGGCGGAGAACCGCGGCGACGGGCGCAGGGGGCTGCGCGTGGTGGTGGAGCTGCCGGCGGGGTGAGGAAGGGAGCAGGGCCCGGTTGAGGGCGTCCTTTAGTGTTTATCCCACAGGAGGATACGGACTGCTGCGAGATTCCGCTATTAGCGCAGCTATGAGCCTAGATGGTGGCGCTTATCTTTTTACCAAAGTCTGCACACAAGGGAATTGTAGGGGGTTTGCCCCCCCTGCTTAGGTATGGGTTAGAGCCCCTTTATTAGTCTATGGATACCCCTTCATCGACAGCGTCGGTCGAGCCAAAGCTCTGCCGGGACACCCGTGAAAACAACCTGCCGATGCTGCGCATGCTGCTGGCGCTGGCGGTGGTGGTGACGCACGCCCACGTGGTGTTGAAGGGGGAGGTCTGGGGCGAGGACCCGCTGGCCGTGCTGACGAATGATCAGATCACCGCGGGGACGGCGGCGGTGGCGGGGTTTTTCATCCTGAGCGGTTATTTGGTGACGCAGAGTTGGGATCTGGGGCGGGGGTTTCTCGACTACATGCGGAAGCGCTTAGTGCGGATTTATCCGGGCTATCTCGTGGCCGCGGGGCTGGGCTTTTTGGTGATCGGCCCGCTCGGTACGGCCGGCGCGGGGGCGCCTCTGGGCGAGTGGGGGCGGTATTTTGGCGAAGTGGACTGGGGGCAGGCGCTGTTGCAGTGGGTGACGCTGGGTGAGCCCTATCTCGGTAACACCTTCGTGACGGAGCCGATCGCGGGCTGCATCAATGCGTCGCTGTGGTCGATCCGGCATGAGTTTGCCTGTTACCTCCTCGTGCCGCTGCTGGGGGCGACGGGTTTGTTGGCGAGTCGGGCGGGTTTGTTGCGCTTGTTCGCGGGGGTGTATGGGCTCTACGCGGCGCAGGAGTTTTTGAAGTGGCAGGTGATCCCGACGGGCGTGCTGGGCGGCTGGTTTAACGAGGGCATGCTGTTGATGTTGTTGAGCAATTTCCTGGCGGGGGTGGTGGTGTATCGCTGGAGGAATCGGATCTTGCGTTCGCGGACGCTCTTCCTCGGCTGCGTGGCCCTCCTTCTGGGGGCGATGCAGTGGTGGCGGGGCTTTGGCTGGTTGATGCCGACGGTGGGGGCGTATCTGTTGTTCTATGTCGCCTTTAGCCGCAGCGTTTCGACGCACGCGCTGTATGAGCGCTGGATCAAGGACGACCTGTCCTACGGGCTGTATCTCTACCACTGGCCGGTGCAGATGCTCCTGGTCCGCTTCCTCGCGCCGTGGCTTGATTTCTGGAGCTTGTTTGGCGCCTCGCTGGTTTTCTCGCTGGTGCTGGCGCGCCTGAGCTGGCGCTGGATCGAGTCGCCGGCGCTGCGTTGGAAAAAGTCGACGCGCAGCGGCGGGGGCGACGCGAGCGCGACTGCGACCTGGCGCCTGCCGGCCTTGGCCAAGGCGGGTGCGGGTCAGCTGGCCAACGCATTTGACGGGGCACGGCGATGAGCGAAACCAAGGGAAGTGAGATCTGCGCCGACGTGATCGCGGTGCGGAGTGAGGCGGAGCGTCTGCTGGCGCTGCCGCTGCGGGCGTGGCCGGAGCGGCCGGTGCGGGTGAATCCGCTGCCGGCGGCGGCGCTGCGCGGTGTGCGCGTGCTGGTGCTGCTCTCGGTGGCCTTGCTGGGCTATTTTTTCTGGTGGCTTTTCGACCCGCAGCACCGGGGTGAGGCCTGGCTGTTCTGGCCCCTCATGCTCGCCTGGGGCCTGCGGGCGGCGAGCCTCGCGCTGGAGTGGACGAACTACTGTGCCCTGAAGGTGGAGCCGGAGCGTCCGATCACTCAGTCCCTGCGCGTGGATATGCTGACCACGGCCTGCCCGGGGGAGCCGCGGGAGATGATCGTGCGGACCTTGCTGGCGATGGTCCGGGTGCGGCTGCCGCACGAGAATTTCCTCTGCGACGAAGGGGACGACCCGATCCTGCGCGAGGTGTGTCGGCGGCTGGGCGTGCACCATGTGACGCGGACGGTGAAGCGGGATGCCAAGGCGGGTAACATCAACAACGCGCTCCGCACCCGCTGCACCGGAGATATCGCGGTGGTGCTGGATCCCGACCACGAGCCGGCGCCCTATCTGCTGGAGCGGACGCTGGGGTATTTCGACGATCCGCGGGTCGGCTTCGTGCAATCGGTGCAGCCCTACGGCAACCAGGAGGAGAGCGGAGTGGCGCGGGGCGCGGCGGAGCAGACCTACCTCTTCTATGGTCCGATGATGCTGGGGATGCATGGCCTGGGGACCACGCAGGCGATCGGGGCCAACTGCATTTTCCGGCGGGCGGCGCTGGACTCGATCGGGGGCCACGCGGCCGGACTGGCGGAGGACATGCACACCTCGATGCGGCTCTATGCCGCGGGGTGGACCTCGGTGTACGTGCCGGAGATGCTCACGCGTGGCTTGGTGCCCTCGACGCTGGGGGCGTTTTTTAAGCAACAGATCAAGTGGTCCTGCGGCTCGTTTGATCTGCTGTATCAGGTGTATCCCCGCTTGTTTACCCGCTTCACCTGGGCACAGCGCTGGCACTATCTGCTCGCGCCGCTGAGCTTTTTGAAGGGCTTGATCGTGTTGATCGAGGTGTTGATCCCGATCCTGGCCCTGGTCACGGAAGCGGTGCCGCTGCGCGTGGAGTTTTGGCAATTCTGCGCGTATTTCCTGCCGCTGGTGGCGATGAGCTACCTGCTGAGGCAGCTGGTGCAGCGCTGGGTCCTGGAGCCGCATGAGCAGGGTCTGCACTGGCTCGGTGGGGTGCTGGCGACGGGCACGTGGTGGCCTTATCTGAGCGGCTTTCTGTGCGCGTGTTTCCGGGTGAAAGTGCCCTACATCCCCACGCCGAAGGACAACGAGCTGGTCGACGAGTGGCGGGTGGCGATGCCGAACCTGCTGTTTGCGTGCTTGAGCTTCGCTGCGGCGGCCTGGGGGCTCTGGCGGGACGACACGATCTACACCTGGATGATGGCGGGCTTCGCGATCTTCAACGGCGCGCAGTTGCTGCATGTGGTGGCGATGGGGCAGAGGCTGACTCTCTCCCGGCTGCGCGCCTGGAGCCCCTTGGCGTGGTTGATCGGGCGGGCCGCGTGCCTCGGCGAGGGTTTTCACCGGGCGCGGGGGCGATTCCTCGGTCGCCTGCGGGAGCGCACCTTCCGGCACGCGTTTCTCGCCTGCGCGCTGACGCTCAATGTGTTCCTGCTTCTGGCCCATCGGCAAACGCAGCCGGTGCCGCACACCGATTTGACGCGAGTGGTCACCTTGAAGGAAGTGGGCGGATTTCACTGGGGCGTGTGGGATGAGGAACTGCCCAAGGGCGCCAATCTGGAGCCGCGCCGGATTTTTTGGGGCCTCGCGCCGAAGCTCGGTCCGGCGCGCGCCGGGGTGCGGCCTTTTTGGCAAGTCGGTCCGCCTCCGGGTGGCGATTGGGCGGCGGTGGTCGCGGGGCGCGAGGACGCGTGGTTGCGCGAGCTCGCGGAGGCCCTGCGCGAAGATGGGCGGCCGGGTTTCATCGCTTTCGCACCCGGCCAGGTCGGCGGAGCCGCGGCCGATTACGTGATCGCGTGGCAACGCATCTATGGACTTTTCGAGGAGGAAGCAGCCTCTCATCTCGCCTGGGCTTGGGATGCGGACCGTGGCGATCCTGAGGCGTGGTATCCGGGTGGATTTTTCGTGGATTGGGTCTTGGCGTCCTTCCCGGTCGGCGAGGAGCTGCCCACGGCCTATCGGGAACGTCGGACCTACCTGGCGGGCCTGCACAAGCCGGTCATGCTCGAGCTGCGGGTGTCCTCCGAGGAGGGTGTCTCCGGCTCGGTGTTGCGCCGCCTGCGCGCCTTTAACGAGATTTCAGGATTGCTGGGCGGGGGGCCGGGCCAGGGAGAAGTGCGCCAGGGCTGGGCGCGTCTGGTGGGTCAGATCTCTCCCTTGCCGCCCGCGACGCCGGCCCGGACTCCGCGCTCGGTGCCATCGACGCCTGGACTTACGCTCCGGCTCGCCGGGCGGCAGGGCGAGTGGCGCCTGCTGGCCGGAGACAAAGCGATCGAGGTGCGCGGGGTGGCCTACAACACCGGCCACGATTGGCGCGACAACGGCGTGGTCCTGACCCGCCGGCAGATCGAGACGGATCTCGATGGCATGCTGGAGATGGGTGCGAACACGGTGCGGCGCTACGGCCTGGGTGAGTTTGACCGCAACTTGCTGCGCGCGCTCGAGGAGCGCCCAGGCATGCACTTGTTGCACGGGTTCTATTTTGATCCCGAGGTCGATTACCTGAAGGACGAAGCGAAGATGCGGGAGTATGAGGAGGAGGTGTTGCGCACGGTCGAGGAGCGGCGCGGCCATCCTTCCCTGCTGGCCTGGGGTTTGGGCAACGAGACCTGGGGTCTGCTCAAGCACCACTACGCGCGCCCCTATCTGGTCGAAGTGCGTCGGGCGCACGCGCACTGGGTGGGCGAGCTAGCGCGAAAAGTCCGGGCGCTCGATCCCGCGCACCCGGTCTTCGTGACGCACGAGGCGTCGGAGGAGTTGCCGGCGACCTTGCGCGATTTCGTGGACCTGGCGCCGGATCTGGATTTCACGGCGGTCAATGTGTTCGCCGAGCGGGCTTTCGTCGCGCTGCCCGAGCAGTTTCATGCCAACGATCCGCTGCGGCCCTATCTGATTTCCGAGTTCGGTCCCGAAGGCTACTGGGTCGGCGGTCCGCACGTGGACCGTCACGGCATCGAGAGCGAGGACGATGCGGAAACCAAGGCGACGCTCTACGCCCGGCGCTATCGGGAGTACATCCAGCCACGGCTGGGTCAGGTCCTGGGCGGGGTGGCCTACTGCTGGCGGGATCGTCTGGAGGGCACGGCGACCTGGTTCGGTATGCATGATGATGACGGCCGGCCGAAGCCCTCGTTCTATGCGTTGCGCGAGCTCTGGGCCGGGGTGCCGGCGCCGGAGTTGCCGCGCATCCGTCAGCTCCATCGTCCTCAGGAGGTGGTGGAGCCGGGTGGCTCGGTGGTCTGCACGGTGGATTTCGTGGCGCCGAAAGGCGTGTCGCCGAAGATCCGCTGGCGCTTGCTGGACCAGAATTTCCGTCCGGCGGGGCGGGTGTCGCCGAGCGCGGATGGACGGAGCGTCACCGTCACCATGCCGGAGGGACCCTCGGATCTTTACCGGCTGCACGTCGCGCTGGAAACCGCCGGCTGGGCGGTCGATGCCAGCACGCGGCTCATTGCCTGGGCACCGCCGCCCGCGGCCGCGCCGGTCTTGGCGGCGGCCGAGCCGGCTCTGGCCGAGTGAGCGCCCGCGGCCCTGTTTTCCCATGAAACCCCTGCGTCCGTACTTGTTGACCTCCGTCTCTCTGCTCCTGGCCTCCGCCCCGGGGCTGGCTCTTTTGCGCGCCACTCCGGCCGATCCCGCCGCCCTGCTGGCCGAGGCCTACGCGGAGAAGGATCGTGCCGCTCGTCTGGACCTGGTGGCGCAGATCGAGTCGGTGGTCGGCGGCTCGGCCAGTCCCGTGATCGCGCGGGATCTCGGTTATCTCATCGGCTATGAGCTGGGAGATCCGGTCCGCGCCCTGCCGTGGTTGGAAAAGGCGGAGGGCTTCGACACGAGTCCCGCGTTTCGCGCTTCGCTGGCCGAGATCAGGATCGGCGCCGGGCGGGTGGAGCAGGGCTTGGCGGATTTCCAGCGTCTCGTCTCGGAGCATCCGGAGGATGCCGAAGTCTGGGTGAGGCAGGCCGATGCCCTCGATCGCCTGGGGCGGAGCGAGTCGGCTCTCGTGTCCTATGAGCGCGCCTTGGCCCTTGCCCCGGACGAGGCGGGGTGGCGGGCCGCACGCGATCAGGTGGCCGCCCGGAGTGTCGGCGCCGGCTCGACCGGTGGCGCGCAGTCGCCGGTGCCCGAGGGCCGCTCTCTGCTCGTGGGCGAGGGCACCTGGGCCAAAACGAGCGGCTACGTTTTTGAGGGGGACGATGGTTTTGAGCAAAGCGGACTTTTCCTCGCTGGCGGCGCGCGCCTGGGAGAGGCCTGGTCGGCGAGCGTGAACTTGAGCGAGCGTTGGTTTGATCAGAGTGGCCGGGGCACGATCGATCGGAGCGAGGCGGGACTGAATGTCGTCTGGAAACCGCGGACCGAATGGATCCTCGCCGCCGGCGGGGCGCTGCGCGACGGCGAGCGCGATAGCTCGCAGGTCGGGGCGTTCGGGAGCGTCACCTGGGTGCCGCGGGCGGATTTTTTCGCTACGGTGAGCGGGCAGATCGACGGGGCGTTTGACGAGAGCTACGCCGCGGTGGAGCGCGACCTGGAGCGGGATGAAGCGGCCCTCGAGGTCGAGTGGTGGCCGGGCAAGCTCACGTCGTTGCGGGGCAAATTCAGCCATTCCGATTTGAGCGATGGGAATGAGCGGCGCTTCGTCGAGGTCCTGTTCACGCAGCGGGTCAATGCTTTGCCGGGGCTGTCGGCGACGCTGCGCTACGACCATCTCGATTTCGAGGCGGCCAGCTCGGTGTACAGCGCGCCGGGCAACTACTCCCGTTTCGGGCCGGCCCTGGTATACGAGCGCACGGTGCGGCGGATTTTCGGCCTGAAGCTGGAGGGGGAGACGCTTTATCTCGAGAGCGAGTCGGACTGGGGCACGCGCTGGGGCGTGGGTCTGGATGTGCGGCCGGATGACCAGTGGCTCGCCCGGTTCAGCTATTCCCAACACCGCGTGCCCGGCGGTCCCGCCACGTGGTCCGGTGAGGGGTGGAATGCGGAGCTGGGCTGGCGATTCTGAGCGGTGCGCGGCGCCGGGCCGCGGGACACGCTCGTTGATGAGTGAGGTTGCCTCGTGCGTCGGGGCCTCTAGCGAGGGGGCATGGATCCCATGGACTCTTCGCAGAGCCTCGATCGGCGGCCCCCGGTGACGGTGTTTTGCGGCTTTCTGGGGGCGGGCAAGACCACCCTCCTGCGGCATTTGCTCGCGCAGGCCGCCACCGGTGGGGCGGACGGGACGAGGGCGCGCTGGGCGGCGGTGGTGAATGAC
>JBILUB010000098.1:0-8243 GCA_044371245.1 Opitutaceae bacterium | reverse complement strand
ACATCTACATCCGCGGCGAGATGCCCGAAGGCGCCCGCATCCTCGAAAAGGCCATCGCCGAGGCCCGCGCGAAAAACTTCGTTGGCCAAAACATCCTCGGCACCGGCTACTCCTGCGAGATCTACGTCCACCGCGGCGCCGGCGCCTACATCTGCGGCGAGGAGACCGGCCTGATCGAGTCGCTCGAGGGCAAACGCGCCAACCCCCGCATCAAGCCCCCCTACTTCCCCGCCGTCCTCGGCCTCTACCAGTGCCCGACGATCGTGAACAACGTCGAGACCCTCTGCCAGGTGAAGCACATCGCCGACATCGGCGGCGAGGCCTACGCCAAGACCGGCACCCCCGGCAACACCGGCACCCGCATCTTCTGCGTCTCCGGCCACGTCCAGCGCCCCGGCTACTACGAGTTCCCCGCCGGCACCATCACCATGGGCCAGCTCCTCCACGAGGTCTGCGGCGGCCCCCTCCCCGGCCGCTCCTTTAAAGCCGTCATCCCCGGCGGCTCCTCGGCCAAAGTCCTCCGCTTCGGCGAGCGCTACAAAGGCAAGCGCAAGGTCGGCGCCGACATGGTCGACTACGACTGGGGCGTCGAGGACGTGCCGATGGATTTCGACTCCCTCGCCATGATCGGCTCCATGGGCGGCTCCGGCGGCGTCATCGTCATGGACGACTCCGTCAACATGGTCGAGGCCCTCGCCAACATCAACGCCTTCTACCAGCACGAAAGCTGCGGCCAGTGCACGCCCTGCCGCGAAGGCTCCCTCTGGATGAAGCGCATCAGCTCGCGCATGGTCCACGGCCAAGCCCGCAAGGAAGACGCCGCCCTCCTCAAGAGCGTCGCCGACCAGATCCCCGGCCGCACCATCTGCGCCTTCGGCGAGGCCTGCTCCTGGCCCACCCAGAGCTTCCTTATCAAGTTCAAGGACGAGTTTGAAGCCTACCCCGAGGCCAAAAAAACCCTCCCCGCCGACCGCCTCACCCTCGTCTGAGCCGCCGCACCGCCGAGCCATCGCAAATCGTAAATCTTTAATCGTAAATTCCGCCGTGATCGCCGCTCCCAAACCCGACCTCGTAACCGTCAACATCGACGGCGTGGACATCGCCGTGCCGAAGGGCACCAACGTCATCGAGGCCGCCAAGCAGCTCCAGAAAGACGTCCCCCACTACTGCTACCACCCCAAGCTCACAGTCGCCGGCAATTGCCGCATGTGCATGGTCGAGATGGGCATGCCCGCCGTCGATCCCGCGACCAAGCAGCCGGTCATCGACCCCGCCACCGGCAAGCAAAAGATCAACTGGATCCCCCGTCCCCAGATCGGCTGCGGCACCAACGTCGCCCCCGGCATGCACATCAAGACGTCCTCCCCCATGGTGAAGGACGCCCGCGAAGGCGTGATGGAGTTCCTCCTCATCAACCACCCGCTCGACTGCCCCATCTGCGACCAAGCCGGCGAGTGCAAACTCCAGGAGCAGGCCACCGGCTACGGCCGCGGCTACTCCCGCTACATCGAGGAGAAAAACGTCAAACCGAAGCGCACCCAACTCGGCCCCCGCGTCACCCTCGACGACGAACGCTGCATCCTCTGCTCCCGCTGCGTCCGCTTCTCCAAGGAGATCGCCAAGGACGACGTCCTCGGCTTCGTCGACCGCGGCAGCTACTCGACCCTCACCTGCCACCCCGGCAAAAAACTCGAGAACAACTACTCGCTCAACACCGTCGACATTTGCCCGGTCGGGGCCCTCACCAGCACCGACTTCCGCTTCAAGATGCGCGTCTGGTTCCTGAAGCAGACCAACACGATCGACATCGAGTCCTCCGTCGGCGCCAACGCCACCATCTGGTCGCGCGAAGGCGTCATCTACCGCCTCACCCCCCGCCGCAACGACGAGGTCAACGACACCTGGATGTCCGACTCCGGCCGCCTCCTCTACAAACAGGTCGCCGCCCCCGACCGCCTCGCCGCCATCCGCGTCGACGGGTCCCCCTCCTCGCTCGACATCGCGGTCAACGCCGCCGCCACCCTCCTAAAGTCCGCCCCCGGTGCGGTATCCATCGTCGGCTCCGGCCGCGCCTCCGTCGAGGAGCAGTTCGCCCTCAAGCAACTCGCCACCGCCCTCGGCGCGCAGGCCCACCTCGTCGCCCGCACCGCCACCGGCGACAAGCTCCTCATCTCCGCCGATCGCAATCCCAACGTCCGCGGCGCCCTCGTCACCGGCCTCGTCTCCCAGCTCCCCTGCGCCGAGCTCAAGCAGCTCTCCGGCGAAATCGACTCCGGCAAAATCAAGGTCGTCATCTCCCACGGCGAAGACCTCGTCGCCGCCGGCCTCAGCCCCGCCCAGCTCGCCAAGGTCGCGATCATCTACCTCGGCACCCACGCCCACGCCACCAGCGCCGCCGCGAAGATCGTGTTGCCCACGCTCCACACCTTCGAGAAGGCCGGCACCTTCGTGAACCAGCAGTTCCGCATCCAAAAGTTCGCCGCCGCCGTCCCCGGCCCGGCGGGCGCGAGCAACGACCTCGTCGTCCTCGCCAAGCTCCTCGCCGCCGTCGGCGGCCCCGCGCTCGCCAGCGACGTCCACGGCCTCTGGCCCGCGATCGCCGCCTCGGTCCCCGCGCTCGGCACGATGCTCTACAAAAACATCCCCGACACCGGCCTCGTCCTCGACGCCACGCCCTGGGCCGGCCTGCCCTTCGTCGAAGGCGAGACCCTCCACTACAAACCCGCCGCCGCCGCGGTCGCCGCCGCCTGATAAACAAGATCCGACCGATCCGACTAATCAGACTGATCCGACAGATCTTTTTCTTCCTCCGACATGTTCGACTTCTACTTCGAGCTCCCGCTTCTCCTCCGCCTGCTCCTCCAGGGCACGGCGGTCATTCTCGTGCTCTTCCCCCTCGCCGCCGCCTGCTCCATGGCTGAGCGAAAGGTCTCCGCGTGGATCCAGGGCCGCCCCGGCCCCAACCGCACCATCGCTCCCTTCCTCACCTGGATCCCCGGCATCTCGATCATCCAGAAACTCGGCCTCTTCCAACTCGCGGCCGACGGCGGCAAGTTCACCTTTAAGGAGGATCCGATCCCCGGGCACGTGAACAAGTTCTACTTCGTGCTCGCGCCCATCGTCTCGATGATCCCGGCGCTCACCACCGTGGCCTTCGTGCCCTTCGGCGCCTACTTCGACGCCGCCGGCAAACTCGTCCCCATCGCGCTGACCAATCTCGACGTCGGCCTCCTCGCCGTCTTCGCCCTCGGCTCCCTCGGCGTCTACTCGCTCATCCTCGCCGGCTGGGCCTCCAACTCGAAGTATCCCTTCCTCGGCGGCGTCCGCGCCTCCGCCCAGCTCATCAGCTACGAGCTCTCGATGACTCTCTCCGTGTTGCCCGTATTCCTCTGGGTCAACGCCCCCGGCACCGCCGGCACCCTCAGCCTCTTTGACGTCGTGCAGACCCAGAGCGGCACCTGGCAAGGCTTCAACTCCGCCTCCTGGGGTGGAGTCTGGTATGTCTTCCTCATGCCCGTCTCTGCCTTCATCTTCCTCGTCGCCCTCTTCGCCGAGACCAACCGCCAACCCTTCGACATGCCCGAGTCCGAGGCCGACCTCGTCGGCGGCTTCCACACCGAATACGGCGCCTTCAAGTGGTCCCTGTTCTTCGTCGCCGAGTATGCCCACATGATCGTCGGCTCCGGCATCTTCTGCCTCCTCTTCCTCGGCGGCTGGAATCCCCTCCCCTGGGTGCCGCTCTCCACCGTGATCGACTGGCTCGGCTTCATTCCCTTCGCCACCCACCCGCTCTTTGTTGGCCTCCTCGCCATCTCCATTTTCCTCGGGAAGGTCGGTTTCTTCATCTTCTTCTTCATGTGGGTGCGCTGGACGCTCCCGCGCTTCCGCTACGACCAAGTGATGACCCTCGGCTGGAAAAAACTCCTCCCGCTCTCCATCGCCAACCTCATCGCCTACGCCCTCGTCATCGCGTGGCTGGAGACCCGCTAAGTCTATGATTCCGCCTCCGGCCCAATCATAAATCATCCATCGTAAATTCTAAATCTTCCCGCGCCATGGCCGTCGTCACCGTCCCCCGCAAGCCGCTCACCCTCTGGGAGCGCACCTACCTGCCCAACATCGCGGCCGGTCTCGCCACCACCTTTAAGCGCATGGTGCAGCCCTCCGAGACCCTGGAGTATCCCGAAGTTCGCCCCGAGATCCCCAAGGGCTACCGCGGCGTGCCCACCCTCGTCTTTGACCCCAACGGCCGCGAGAAATGCGTCTCCTGCCAGCTCTGCGAGTTTGTCTGCCCGCCCAAGGCCATCCGCATCACCCCCGGCGAGATCATCCCCGAGGATCCCAACGCCCACGTCGAGAAACGCCCGCAGGAGTTCAAGATCGACATGCTCCGCTGCATCTACTGCGGCATGTGCCAGGAAGTGTGCCCCGAGGAGGCCATCTTCCTCCAGCAGCAGTATTCGATGACCGGATACACCCGCGAGGAGATGGTCAACGACAAGAAAAAGCTCTACGAGCTCGGCGGCACCCTCCCCGACGAGCACTTCAAGTGGGACAAGAAAAAGGCCGCCGAGGAGGCCGCCGCCCACGGTGGCCACCACTGAGATCCACCTTCCATGAATTAACCACGGAGATCACGGAGAGCCACGGAGCCAAACCCTAGCCTTCCCTCTGCCTTTCCTCTCCGTGCCCTCCGTGTTCTCCGTGGTCCAAAAATAACTCTCCAGCGATGTCCGACGTCCTCTTCCACCTCTTCGCGATCTTCACCGTGGCCTGCGCCCTCGGCGTGGTGTTTAACAAAAACGCCGTCGCCTCCGCCCTCTGCCTCCTTCTCAGCCTGGTCGGCGTGTCCGGCCTCTTCGTCCTTTTGGACGCCTTCCTCCTGGCCGTGCTCCTCGTGCTCGTCTACGCCGGCGCCGTCGTCGCCCTCTTCCTCTTCATCATCATGCTGCTCGATATGCAGGGCGGTGACCGGAAGAAGTTCACCAAGGCCACCATCGTGTCCTCCACGCTCGCCGGCGGCCTGCTCCTCACCGGGCTGGTCACCTTCGCCCTCCGCGGCCAGGTCAGCATCGCCGCCGACGTGCCCGTGGTCGGCAACACCCTGCGCGCCTACGCCGAGCAGCTCTTCACCGTCTATCTCCTCCCGGTGCAGATCGTCGGTTTCCTCCTCCTTATCGCCATGCTCGGCGTGATCGTCCTCAGCAAGAAGTTCGAGGGCCTCGACGATATCAAGTAAGCGGACCTCCACTCACTTCCTTACTCCCTTACTCCCGCTCTCCGCCATGTCCGCCCTCCCGCTCGCCGCCGTCACCGGCGCCTTCGAAGTTTCGCTTCACTCCTACCTCTACCTCGCCGCGGTGCTCTTCACCGTCGGCTTCTTCGGGGTGCTCCTGCGGAAGAACACCCTCGTGATCTACATGTGCCTCGAGCTGATGCTGGTCGCCAGCACCGTGGCCCTGGTCGCCTTCTCGCGCTTCAACGGCGTGATGGATGGCAACGTCTTCGTCTTCTTTATCCTCACCGTGGCCGCCGCCGAGGTCGCGGTCGGCCTCGCCATCATCGTCGCCCTCTTCCGTCGCCGTCAGACGGTCCAGGTCGAGGAGCTCAACGCCCTGAAAAACTAAGTCCCGCCCGCCGCCGCGTCCCGCACCCCTTCGCCCGCCTCGCACGTGTCCCTCGCCACCGAGATCGTCCCCGCCGAGCGCATCCAGAGCCGCATCCTCGTGCTCCGGGGAGTGCGCGTGCTCCTAGACGCCGACCTCGCCGCGATCTACGACGTGCCGACCAAACGCCTCATCGAGCAGATGAAGCGCAACACTGCGAAGTTCCCGGAGGATTTTGTCTTCCAGCTTACTTGGGAGGAATACACTCAAGTCCGGGCGAAAAAAAACGCAACCCCTTCCACTGAAGGAGTTACGGATATGTGGTCGCAAAATGCGACCGGTTCTAGCAAATCTCGCAGTGCCAAGAACTTACCCTATGCCTTCACCGAGCACGGCGCGCTTCAAGTGGCGAACGTCCTAAACAGCCCCGCCGCCGCCCAGATGAGCATCGCCGTTATCCGCGCCTTCGTCCAACTCCGCGCCCTTATGGTCGACCACAAGACCCTGCGCGCGAAACTCGCCGAGCTAGACGCCCGCGTCGGCGCCCACGACGAGCAGCTGGCAGCCATCGTCGAGGCGATCCGCGAACTAGCCGTCCCCGTCGAGCCGGCCAACGCCCGCAAAATCGGCTACCACAAAGGCAACCGCTGACCCGCTCCGGCCGCGCCCCTCACTCCCCTTCACTCACTCCCTCAGTCCCTCTTCCTCCCTTTCAGCCCGATGTCCGCTCCCCAGCTCGCCCTCACGCTCCTCCTCACGCCGCTCGTCTCGGCCGTGTTGATCGGTGCCTTCTTCCGCCGCCAGCCGGCGATCGCCAAGGCCCTTTCGCTCACCGCCGCGACCGCCATCGCCGTCCTCGCCGGCCAGCTCATCTTCGCGACCGAGGATTTCACCGTCGCCGCCGAGTGGCTCACCATCGGGCCCCTCACCGTCAAACTCGGCTTCCTCCTCGACCCGCTCTCCAAGCTCCTCCTCGCGGTCGTCGCCCTCGTCGGCCTCCTCGTCCACATCTTCTCCCTCGGCTACATGGCGCATGAGGAAAACCAGGCCCGCTTCTTCGGCTGCCTCTCCCTGTTTATGTTTTCCATGACCGGGCTGACCCTCGCCGACGACCTGATCATGCTCTTCATCTTCTGGGAGCTCGTCGGCCTCAGCTCCTTCCTGCTGATCAATTTCTACTTCGAAAAACCCGCCGCCGTCGCCGCCTCGAAAAAAGCCTTCATCGTCAACCGCATCGGCGACTTCGGTTTCCTCCTCGGCATCATCCTCGCCTACTGGGCCTTCGGCTCCATCACCCTCGCTGACATCGCCGCCAAGATCGGCACCGAGCCCTCGGTCGTCGCGACCTCCATCGCCCTCCTCATCTTCTGCGGCGCCGTCGGTAAGTCCGGTCAACTCCCCCTCCACGTCTGGCTCCCCGACGCGATGGAGGGCCCCACGCCCGTCTCCGCCCTCATCCACGCCGCCACCATGGTCGCCGCCGGCATCTTCCTGCTCTGCCGCGTCAGCGTGCTCATGACCCCCGGCGCCCTCGACATCATCCTCTGGATCGGCGTCGCCACCGCCCTCTTCGCCGGCTTCACCGCCCTTGGCCAACGCGACCTCAAACGCATCCTCGCCTACTCCACCATCTCCCAGCTCGGCTTCATGGTCGCCGCCTTCGCCCTCGGCTCCCTCGTCGCGCTCGAGTCCGGCGCCGAGGTCTCCCTCGCCGGCCTCACCGGTGGCGTCGCCGCCGCGATGTTCCACCTCACCACCCACGCCTTCTTCAAGGCCCTCCTCTTCCTCGGCTCCGGCTCCATCCTCCACGGCACCCACCACGAAGGGGACATCTACCGCCTCGGCGGCCTGGCCAAGAAAATGCCCGTCACCTTCGTCACCTTCACCCTCGGCACCCTCGCCCTCGTCGGCTGCCCCCTCCTCGCCGGTTTCTACTCGAAGGACGCCATCCTCGTCCTCGCCTACCAGCAGAGCAAACCCGCCTTCTTCTGCCTCGTGCTCGGTGCCTTCCTCACCGCGTTCTACATGACGCGTCTCTGGACCACGACCTTCCTCGGCAAGCCCCGCTCCGAAGGCGCCGAGCACGCCCATGAAGGCGGCCCCCTCCTTCTCGTTCCGCTGATCGTGCTCGCGATCGGCTCCGTGTTCGCCGGCTTCGCCTGGTTCTACCCCGAGGCCCTGCGTGCCGTTCCCGAAGCCGCGCACCTCATCATAAACGGCGAAGGCCACACCGCCGCCATGATCGCCGGCACCGCCGCTTTCCTCGTCGGGTCCGCCCTCGGCGCCTTCCTCTACCGCCCGGGCTCCGCCACCGATTTTCTCCAGACGCGCCTGCCCGTCGTTTATCAACTCTTCGAAAAGCGCCTCTACATCGACGCCCTCTACGACTGGTATGTGGCCAAGGTGCAGCAGCGTTTCGCCCTGTTGCTTAACTATATCGATTTGATCGGCCTCTCCGGCTTTATCGTGCGCGGCGTCGTGGCCGGCGGCACCGGCCTCGCCGGCCTCGCAGCCCGGGCGCTGCACACCGGCAGCCTGCACGCCTACGTCTACTGGTTCCTCGCCGGCGCCGTCCTTCTCTGGGCCATCGCCACCGGCGTCCTCTAACTCCTAGCGACTAGCTCCCAGCAACTAGCC
>JBILUB010000097.1:0-8247 GCA_044371245.1 Opitutaceae bacterium | reverse complement strand
CTCCTCGGAAAAACGCTCGATCGGGCCGGTGAGACGGGCGCTTTGGAACTCGAGTGCGCCGACGACGGCGTAAATCGCGCAACTCGGGCGCCGCCCCTGATTTTTCACCGAAAGGCCGAGCTGGATAAACTCAGGTTGCAGGGAGCGGACCGGGTGGAGTTTGGGCGTGTCGTCGTAGGCGAGGAAAAGGGCCTCGAGCTGGCTGGTGGTGTTGGGCGCGACCGGATCGGGCGAAGTGGGCAGAAAGCTCGGTTGAGGCCGGGCCAGTCGGGCCGGCGCGGGCGTAGGGGGCGGAGGAGCGGGTGGCTCGGGCGGTGCCGTCGCGGGGTCGTAGCCGAGAAGGGCTTGGACCTCGGGCGGGAGCTCGCGCAGACGGAGCGACCCGATGCCTTCCCGATGGGAAAAGACCAGACTGCGCTCGTCGATACTGCGGACTCGGACCTCGTGAAACTCGCGGTTGCCGACCCGCAGAGTGCCGAGCGATGCCGCGGCGGGAGCGGGCTTCGGGGTTGGTTTGTTGCTTTGGTCCGCCATCACGGTCGAGCCGTTCCAGACGAGGGCGGAAAGGAGGAGGACTGTGGCGAGACGGGGCACGACGGTGGGGGAAAGGGCTTTGGCTACGGGGGAGCGGGGCGGGGGCGCTTGGGCGTGGTTAATCCGTACAGCGACCCAAGTGACAGCGGACTTTAGCGGTGACGAGACCGTCCGGTCTTGAGACGGGATCAGCCCGTCGCGCTCGCCGTGGCGGCCGCCGGGCCGCGGAGGCGGCGGAGCAGGCCGTGGCGGGGAGCGAGGAAAAAAGCCGCCGCGAAAAACATGCTTTGGGCGAGCACGATGCACGCCGCGGTGCTGGCGCCGGCGAAGAAGCTGACGTAGGCGCCGAGGAGGGTCGAAAAAACCGCCACCCCCGTGGCGACGAGCAGCATGCGGTCGAAGCGGCGGGTGAGCAAAAAGGCGGTGGCGCCCGGCGTGACGAGCATGGCGATGACGAGGATGATGCCCACCGCCTGGAGAGCGGCGACGATCGCGAGGGCCAGAAGGGCGAGCAGGAGGGTGTCCAGGGCCTGGACGCGCAGGCCGAGGGCCCGGGCGTGGCCGGGATCGAAGGCGGCGAGCAAGAGGGTGCGCCGCAAGAGAAGCACGATCGCGAGCACCAGGGTGCAGAGCACGGTGGTCTCGCGCATCTGGTCGGCCTCGATGCCGAGGAGGCTGCCGAAGAGGATGTGGTCGAGATGGAGATCGGTCGGATGGGCGACGTGGAGCACGAGACCGAGGGCGAAGAGGCCGGTGAAGACGACGCCCATCACGGTGTCTTCCTTCACCCGCGAATGACGTTTGATCCAGCCGGTGGCGGTGGTGCAGAGCAGGCCGCTGGCGAAGGCGCCGAGGCCGAGGGGCAGGCCGGCGAGGTGGGCGAGGACGATGCCGGGCAGCACGGCGTGGGAGATGGCATCGCCCATCAGCGACCAGCCGCGCAGGACGAGGAAGCAGGAGAGGACGGCGCAGGCCGCGGCGACGAGGGCACCGAGGCCGAAGGCCCGCAGCATGAAGGTGTGTTGAAAGGGCTCGAGGAGCGTGTCCATGCGCGCGGGAGGGCGGGCTCAGGGCCGGGTGGATCCGGCGGCGAGACGGAGGCGGCGGGCCGCGAGAAAGCCGTGTTTGGGGGCGATAAAAAAGACGCTCAGAAAAACCAAGGTTTGGAGCACGACGATGCAGCCGCCGGTGGCGCCATCGAGGAAGTAGCTCGCGTAGGCGCCGGCCGAGGCGGTGAGGGCTCCGATCGCGGCGCCGAGGAGGAGCATGCGGCCGAAGCGGTCGGTGAGGAGATAAGCGGTCGCCCCGGGGGTGATGAGCATGGCCACGACGAGCAGGGCGCCCACCGCCTGCAGCGCGGCGACGGTGGTGGCGGAGAGCAGGAGAAGGAGGAGCAGGTGGAGCCGACGCGGGTTGAGGCCGAGGACCCGGGCCTGAGCGGGATCGAAGCTGAAGAGGAGGAGATCGCGCCATTTCACCGCGAGGATCGCGAGGCAGAGCAGGGAGATCGCGACCAGTTGCGCGACATCGCCGGGCGAGATCGAGAGGACGTTGCCAAAGACGATGGTTTTCAGGTCAAGGGCGGCGGGAAACAGGGAGATGAGGAGCAGGCCGAGGGCGAAAAAGGCGGTGAAGACGATGCCGATGACGGCGTCTTCGCGCACCGGGCTTTTGATTTTCACGAAGGACATGGCGGCGGCGGCGAGCAGGCCGCTGGTGAAGGCGCCGAGGATGAAGGGCAGGCCGGCGAGGTAGGCGAGGGCGACTCCGGGTACCACGGCGTGCGAGAGCGCGTCGCCGAGCAGGGACCAGCCTTTTAGGGTCACAAAACCGGAGAGCAGGCCGCAGACCGCGCCGACGAGGGCGCAGACCCAGACGGCGGTGCGCATGTACTCGTAGGAGAAGGGCTCCTGGAGAAGGGTGAGGCTCATGGGAGGCCGCGGGCGCGAATCAGGGCAGGGGCTTGGCCGCGGCGGATTGTCTGGCGGCCTCGCGCTCGGCCACGAGTTTGGCGTGGGCGGAGCGGTCGAGGTACTCGAGGTGGCCGTCCTGGCCGAGGACGAGCGGGCGTTCGTCGTCGGTGAGCACGCGGACTTGGCGGCCGTCGTGGGCCTCGACGGTGGAGCGGTCCAGGTCGAAGAGTCGAAGGGCGCCGCCAAAGGCGCGGGTGAGATTCTCGGCGGTGAAAACCTCGGCGGTCGGGCCGCAGGCGAGGACGCTGCGGTTGATCAGCACGACTTGATCGCAAAACTCGGGGACGGAGCCGAGATTATGGGTGGAGACCAAGATCAGGCGGCCTTCGGCGCGCAGCTCGCGCAGAAGGGCGACGATGGCCTCCTCGGTTTTCACGTCGACGCCGGTGAAGGGCTCATCGAGGAGGATGACGCGACTTTGCTGGGCGAGGGCCCGGGCGACGAAGACGCGTTTCTTTTGACCGCCGGACAGCTCGCCGATCTGGCGGGTCCGCAGCTCCCAGAGTCCGACGCGACGCAGGGCGTCGGCGACGGCGTCGCGGTCGGCGGCGCGGGGTATCCGAAGCAGGTTCATGCGGCCGTAGCGGCCCATCATGACGACGTCCTGCACGCTGACGGGGAAGGTCCAGTCGACCTCCTCGGACTGGGGGACGTAGGCGACCCAGCCCAGGCGCTGGGCCTCGCTCACCGGGGCGCCGGCGAGGGTGACCCGCCCGGCGCTGGGGGTGACGAAGCCCATCAGCGCCTTGAACAAGGTCGATTTGCCGGAGCCGTTTACGCCGACGAGGGCGGCGATGGTGCCGCCGGAGAGGGCGAAGCTGGCGTCGTGCAGCGCGGTGTGGCCGTTGGGGTAGGTGACGGACACCCGGTCGGCCACAAGGTCGAGGGGTGCCGCGGGATCGTGGGCGTGGGACACGGGGAGTGGGCTAGGGCCGGGGGAGCGCGGCGGTCTCGCGGAGAAAACCTTCGACGATGGTGCGGGCGTTGGTTTCGAGCAGTGCGAGGTAGGTGGGTGCGGGCCCGTCGGCGGCGGTGAGCGAATCGACGTAGAGGACTCCGCCGTAGTGGGCGCCCGTCTCGCGGGCGACTTGAAGCGCGGGTTTGGGGCTGATGGTGCTTTCGCTAAAGATGACGGGGATGCGGTCCGCCCGCATGGCATCGATGACGGCTCGGACCTGCTGGGGCGTGCCCTGGGCGTCCGCGTTGATCGGCCAGAGGTAGAGTTGATTGAGGCCGTAGTCGCGGCAGAGGTAGGAGAACGCGCCCTCGCTGGTGACGAGGGTGCGTTGGTGGGCCGGGATGAGGGCGAGACGTTCGCGGAGCAGGGTGTCGACGGCGCGGATGCGCTCGGCATAGGTGCTCGCGTTGGCCGCGTAGGCCGCGGCGTTGGCCGGGTCGTGGCGGGTGAGGGCCGCGCGGATGTTCTCGATGTAGATCAGCGCGTTGGCGGGGGACATCCACGCGTGGGGATTGGCCTTGCCGGTGTAGGGGCCGGCGGAGATCGGCATCGGCTCGATGCCCTCGGTGAGCACGACGGAGGGTACGTCGCGCAGATTCGAGAAGAATTTCTCGAACCAGGCCTCGAGGTTCATGCCATTCCAGAGGATGAGGTCGGCGCGGGAGGCGCGCACGATGTCGCGCGGGGTGGGCTCGTAGCCGTGGATCTCGGCACCGGGGCGGGTGAGGGACTCGACCTCGGCGTGTTCACCCGCGACGTTTCGCGCCATGTCGGCGAGAATGGTGAACGTAGTGACTACACGAATACGGGAAGGGTCTTCGGCGCCGCGGAGGGCGGGGGTGAGCACCAGGGCGACCGTGACCAGGCAGTGGGCGAGGAGGCGGCGAAGTGGCATGGAGGAGGGAAAGCCAAGAAAATATTAGGGTCAACTAACATTTATAGCTGCGGCGACATCGCGGGTGCCGATGCCGAGGGGGATGCCGGGCTAAATCGGTTTTTCGCATTTGCCAGGCTGGGTGCTATGGCATTTAATCATAGATAAGTTAACCCACATACCAAACATGGCCCGAATTTATAACGACATCACAGAGACGATTGGTAACACGCCGTTGGTGCGTCTGAACCGGAGCGCGGCGGCGCATGGTGCGGGAGCGGAGATTTTGCTAAAGTTGGAGTTTTTTAACCCGCTCTCGAGTGTGAAGGATCGGATCGGTAACGCGATGATCGAGGAGGCCTTGAAGAGTGGCCGGATCAACGCGAACACGATCCTGATCGAGCCGACCTCGGGCAACACCGGTATCGCGCTCGCGTTTGTAGCTGCCGCCAAGGGTCTTAAGTTGATTTTGACCATGCCGGAGACGATGTCGATGGAGCGGCGGAAGCTGCTGAAGATCCTCGGCGCCAAGTTGGTCCTGACCGAGGGGCCGAAGGGGATGAAGGGCGCGATCGCCAAGGCGGAGGAGCTGAATGCCAAGATCCCCAATAGTGTTATCCTTCAGCAATTTGCCAATCCGGACAACCCCGCCGTGCACCGGCGGACGACGGCCGAGGAGATCTGGCGTGATACCGATGGGAGGGTGGACATCGTGGTCTCGGGCGTGGGCACCGGGGGCACGATCACGGGGGTGGGCGAAGTTTTGAAGGCGAAGAAGCCGGGGCTGAAGGTGGTCGCGGTCGAGCCGGCCGGGTCTCCTGTGCTTTCCGGCGGGCAGCCGGGCCCGCATAAGCTGCAGGGTATCGGAGCGGGCTTTGTGCCCGGGGTGCTGAACACCAAGGTCATCGATGAGATCATCCAGGTTAAAGAGGCCGATTCGGGACCGATCTCGAAGCAGGTGAGCACGCAGGATGGCATCCCGCTGGGGATTTCGTCGGGCGCGGCGGTCTGGGCGGCCTTGGAGCTGGCCAAGCGTCCGGAAAATTCGGGTAAAACCATCGTGGTCATCATCCCGTCCTGCGCCGAGCGCTACCTGTCGTCGTGGCTGTTTGCCGATGTCGACGTGGAGAGCGACAACATCGACGCGCTGTTCACGAAGTAAGCGTTCGCAGCGGTGAGTTTCGCCCCGCCCCCCGGTCGCGAGTACGCGGCCGGGGGCTTTTTCTTGTTTCGGGTCCGGTGGTGGTTGGTCCCGTGATCGGGCGCGAGCGAGGAGGGCAGGCCGCGCGCTGTTTCCAGGGTCAGACGGGGCGGAGGTCCTCGATGGGGATGGCGAGGGAACCGGCGCGGGTGGTCGAGGCCGGGGCGTCACCGGGGTGACAGTGGAGGTGGAGCGTGAAGCGGAAGGTGGAGCCGCGCCCGGGTGCGCTCTCGACGGTGATCTTGCCGCCCATCAATTCGCAGAGGCGCTGGGAGATGATGAGGCCGAGTCCGGTGCCTCCGTGGCGTCGGGTGGAGGAGGTGTCGAGCTGGCTGAAGGCGCGGAAGAGGCGGGGCAACTGGTCGGCGGGGATGCCGACTCCGGTGTCGATGACTTCACCGATCAACTCGAGCGGGCGCTGCTCGGTCGGCGAGGGCGCGGAGCCGAGCGGGGAGAGAGCGGCGTGGAGCCGGATCGTGACGCCGCCGCGATCGGTGAATTTGACCGCGTTGCCGACGAGGTTGGTCAGGATCTGGCGGAGACGGTTTTGGTCACCGAGAAGGATGGGAGGGACGCTGGGGTCGATCTCGCTGGTGAGGGCCAGGCCGGCGCGGCGGGCGGGATCGGCGAAGAGGCGGAGGATGTCGTCCACGCAATCGCGCAGGGCGAAGGGGGTGGCGACGATTTCGAGCCGGCCGGCCTCCATGCGGGAGAGGTCGAGGATGTCGGAGACGAGGGTCTCGAGGGTTTGTCCACAGCGCTGGATGGTTTCGATGTGGCCGAGTTGATCGGGGTTGAGCGGGGTCTCCCTGAGCAGCCGGGAGAAGCCGATTATGCCGTTGATCGGCGTGCGAATTTCGTGGCTGACGATGGCGAGGAACTCGCTCTTCGCCCGGTCGGCGGATTCGGCGGCGTCCTTGGCTTGCCGCAGGGCGAGTTCGGCTTGTTTGCGGACCGAGATGTCGTGCCCGACGGCCTGGTACTCGATCAGCTGGCCGTCGCGGTCCTTGATCGCGCGGTGGGTCCACTGAATGACGCAGGAGTGGCCGGCGGGGTCGCTGAGGTTGGTCTCGAAGGTGGCGGTCTCGGGCCAGGAATCGAGGACGCGCCAGGGGGTGAGGCCGGCCGCGAGCACCGGCCAGGGTTGGGAGAGGAGGTCCTGACGCCGGAGGCCCAGGAACTGGGCGTAGGCGCCGTTGGCGAAGGTGAGACGGCCGTCGGATTTGTAGCGGCAGATGAGGTCGGCCTGGTCCTCGACGATCGCGCGATAGCTGGCCTCGGTTTTTTGGAGGCTACGGGCCATCTGCTCGATCTTTTGGGCAAGCCCGATGATGCCGTCGGGATCCTCGGCGAGGGAGGAGCTGGTGCTTTCGTCCTCGCGACTGCCCGTCGCGGCCCGGGCGGCGGCGGTGTGTTGGTTGATTTCTTTCAGTCGGGTGATGAGGGTCCGATCAAAGACGTAGCCGGCGAGAACCAGGAGGATGGAACCGATAAGGGAGAGGCCCACGACCCAGTAGGTGGTGCCGAGTCGGTCGCGTAACTGCGAGTCGCTGGCGATGACGATGAGCGCGAGCGCGAGGCTGGCCGCCAGGCCGAGAATCATGACGGTTTGCCTGCGTAGTGATACCTGCATGATCTCCGAGGATGACGACTCACGGCGGCGAGTCTAACGCAAAGCCCCTCGTCCGCGTGAGGAGTGGGTAAATTGTAACTCGCTGGCGAGAATCGCCGCGGCTCAGGGGCGGCGTGATCGGCCGGGAGGGCCTGGGCGAGGCGCGGAGCGGCGTCCGGGCTTGGGCGAAGAGGGAGGGCGGGGGGCGGCGGTGGGCCCTTCCGAAGGGGGACTGCCCACCGGTGGCTGTCGGTCGGGGGCGAAGAAGGGGTTGTGCACGCGCTCGTGCGCGAGGGTGGTGAGGGGGCCGTGGCCGGGGCCGATGACGGTGTCGCGGGGCAGGCTGAAGATGCGGGCGCGGGTGTTTTTCACCTGGTCGGCGAAGTGGGTGCGGCTGCCGCCGACCGAGGCGGAGAAAAGGGAGTCGCCGCAGAGGGCGAGGGGCCAGGCCAGGCCCTGGACGTAGAAGGTGGTCTGGCCCGGGGAGTGGCCCCAGGTGGGCAGGCACTTGATCGCGATGACGCCGAGGTGGAAGTACGCGTTGTCGGCAAAGACGCGGGCTTCGGGGTAGGCCAGGGGCTCGCGTTCGTGCGACCAGGGGGTGGCGCCGGTGGCGGCGACGATCGGGGCGAGGGCCGCGACATGGTCTTCGTGGACGTGGGTGATCAGCACGTGTTTAACGCGTAGTCGCTCGGTGGATACGAGGTCGAGCAGTTCGTCGGCCTCGGCGCCGGTGTCCACGATCGCGGCCTCGCGGGTCTTGGTGTCCCAGACGAGGTAGTTGTTGACGCCCATGTCCTCGTGTCGGGTGGTGAACATCGCGAAGCCCCGGGGGAAGACCGGGGCGCGGGGGTAGGCCTCGTTGCGGGCGAGGGTCTCGAGCGCGTCGGGGGAGAGTTTCAGGTGGCGGGCGAGCCGTCGGAGGACGGGGAAGAGCGGCTGGCCGGCGCGGATCGCGGCGAGCTCCTCCGGCGCGACCTCGGCGCGGGCCAGCAGCTCCTCGTCGGTGATGCCGTAGCCGCGCTGGGCCTTGGTGATGACGTCGGCGAAGGTGTCCTCGATGGGTATGAGCGGCATGGGGCGATGGGGCACGCT
>JBILUB010000096.1:0-8358 GCA_044371245.1 Opitutaceae bacterium | reverse complement strand
GCTCGGCTAGCTGCTTGCGCGCTCCCTCCAGCACCGCCGGGGGGGCTTTGCTCGTAAACGCCTCGTTGGAGAGTCGGGCCTCGGTCCCCGCGACGTGTTTGACCACCTGTTCGAGCTCCTTGGCCAGTCGCGCACGCTCGGCGCCGGCGTCGATTTTCACCCCCGTGTCGAGATAGAGCGTGCCGAGAGGAGTCACCACCGCCGGCAATGCAGGCGCGGCGTCGGCGCGGCTGACGGAAGCGGCACCCGCCAGCCGGATGAATTTGGCCGAGGCGGAGTCCAGCGCCGCCCAGGTGGCGTCGTCGGCCACGACCGAGAAGAGCACGTCACGTTTCTGCGCGACCGCCTTGTCGGCCTTGAGCTGACGCGCGAGCGTGACACTGGTCTTGAGCTTGGCCACGCGGCCAGCCGCTTCCGTATCCACACGGATACTACGGGCGCCGAGCGCCTCCCGCAGATCTCCGGCCACGCCGATGCGGGCCTCCTGCAGGAATCTCGCCCCGGGCGCCTTGTACCCGAGCTGGGTCCAAAGCTCTTCCGTGATGAAGGGCGCGAAAGGCTCGAACAGCAGCAAAAACTGCCGGATCACGAGGTCCTGCATCGCGAGCACATGATCGCGCGCCGCGGGGGCGCTCAGCCGAGCCTTGGCCACTTCGACGTACCAATCGCAAAAGTCGTTGTAGAAAAAGGTGTAGAGCCCCTGGGTGGCGGCCGCGAACTCGAAGTCCGCAAAACACTTTTCGAGCAGCGACTGCACCTCGAGGAGAGAGGCGAGGAGGGCGTGGTCGTCGTCGTCGAGCTGGCGCGCGTCGAGGCGCGCGAGGATCGCCTCGAGACTCGAGTTGTCCGCCATCGGGCCGCTCATCTGGCGGAAGCGGCAGGCGTTCCACAGTTTGTTGCAGAAGTTTTTGCCGCTCTCGATCCGGTCTTCGTCGAACTTCACATCCTGGCCGAGCGGGGCGATCTGCAGCAGGCCGAAGCGCAGGCCGTCCGCCCCGTATTTGACGATCAGGTCGAGCGGGTCGGGCGAATTGCCGAGCGTCTTCGACATCTTGCGACCCTGTTTGTCCCGCACGATGCCGTTGAAGTAGACGTGGCGGAATGGGATTCGCTTTTCGAGGGGCGCGCCGGGTTGGGCGAACTCAAGGCCGGCCATGATCATGCGGGCGACCCAGAAAAAGATGATGTCGGCGCCGGTCGCGAGCGTGGTGGTCGGGTAGAAGTGGGAAAAGTTAGCCTTGGTCTGCGCCTCGGCCTCGGGCCAGCCGAGCGTGGCGAAGGGCCAGAGCCAGGAGCTGGCCCAGGTGTCGAGCACATCGTCCTCCTGCGTCCAGTTCTCCGGATCGGCGGGGCCTTCGAGCGAGACGTGGATTTTCTTCGGATCACGCAGGTCGGCCTCGGTGAGCTTCTCGCGGTCGACACCTTTCGCATACCAGACGGGAATGCGATGTCCCCACCAGAGCTGGCGGCTGATGCACCAGTCCTGGATGTTTTCCAGCCAGTTCAGGTAAACCTTCGACCAGCGCTCGGGATGCATCTGGATGAGGCCGTCGCGCACCACTTGCTTGGCCTCCTCCACCCGCGGATAGCGCAGCCACCACTGCTGGGTGAGGCGCGGCTCGATCGGCACGCCGGCACGCTGGGAGTAGCCGACGTTGTTCTCGTAGGGTTTGGCCTCGATCAGGGCTCCGCGCTGCTCGAGGATCTCGGCCGCTTTTTTCCGGGCGGCGAAGCGCTCCAGGCCGGCGAGTTCGGGCCCGGCGAGGTCGTTCATCGTGCCGTCGGCCTCGATCGAGTCGATGACCGGCAGGCCGTGGCGCTGGCCGATCTCGAAGTCGACCTTGTCGTGGGCGGGCGTGACTTTCAGCGCACCCGCGGCGAAGACGGGATCGACCGCCTTGTCGGCGATGATGGGTATCGGGATACGCTCACCGAGCGGGCGCCAGACCCGCTTGCCCACGAGGGCGGTGTAGCGCGGGTCCTCGGGATGCACGGCGACGGCGACGTCGGCCGCGATCGTCTCGGGGCGGGTGGTCTCGAGGACGAGGTGCGTGAGCGGGATCGTGTTGCCCTCGGCGTCGGTGGTGGTGGCCGGCTCGACCAGCTCGTAGCGCAGGCGGTAGATGTGGCCCTTGGTCGGGCGCATCTCGACTTCCTCGTCGGAGAGCGCGGTGAGCGAGACCGGGCACCAGTTGACCATGCGTTTGCCGCGATAGATGTGCCCTTGTTCGAAGAGCTTGATGAAGGAGCTGAGGACGGCGCGGCTGTAGCCGGGGTCCATGGTGAAGTGTGTGCGGTCCCAGTCGCAGGAGCAGCCGAGCTCGCGCAGCTGCTTGAGGATGTGGTCGCCTTTCTCGTCGCGCCAGGTCCAGACGCGTTTGAGAAACTCTTCGCGGCCGAGGTCACGGCGGCCCTTGCCCTCGGTTTTTTTGAGGTGTTTCTCGACCATGGTCTGCGTGGCGATGCCGGCGTGGTCGGTGCCGGGGATCCAGCAGGCGGCCTTGCCCTCAAGGCGGGCGCGGCGGATGAGCGCATCTTGGAGCGTGTTGTTCAGCACGTGCCCCATGTGCAGGATGCCGGTCACATTCGGCGGCGGGATCACGATGGTGTAGTGTTCCTGCCCGGGGGCGGGGGTGGGCGCGGCAAAGCATTTGGCCTCCTGCCAGGCGGCGTACCAGCGGGCCTCGACGTCACGGGGTTCGTAGCTCTTGGGAATCTCGGGCATGGGAGGAAAAAGTTGGGAAACCGCCGAGCCAACCGGGCGCCTTCCGGCGAAGCAAGCCCGGGGCGGCCCGCGCGACCGCGCCGGGGAGAAGATTGAGTTGATGCGACGGTCCCGGCTCGGCCTGCTGGATGGCTCGCCTCTCATGTCCGCCGCCGAACCGATCGTCTTTTTCCATCGCCACCATCGCCGTCTCGAAACCGAACGGATCTATGGCGAGTCGTGGCTGCGCTGGATCTACGGCCACCCCCTCGGCCGCCTCAGCCTCGCCGCCGCGGTCCGCCGCACTTGGTTTTCGCTGTGGTACGGCTGGCGCATGAATCAACGCGCCAGCGCCAACCTCGTGCTGCCCTTTGTGGTCGACTACGATCTCGACGCGGAGGAGTTCGACCGCCCCGCGACCGCCTACCGCACCTACAACGAGTTTTTCTATCGAAAACTACGGGCCGGCAAGCGGCCCATCGCGGACGGAGAGGATGTCGCCGTCTTCCCCGCCGATGGTCGCCATCTCGCTTACCAGGATGTCGACGCGGCCGACGGCTTCTACGTGAAGGGCAAAAAATTCAGCCTCGCCGCGCTCCTCGGCGACGAGACGCTCGCCCGCGAATTTGCCGGGGGGGCGATGGTCATCTCCCGTCTTTGTCCGGTGGATTATCACCGCTTCCATTTTCCCGTCGCGGGATCACCGGGGGATGCACGGCTGATCAACGGCTGGCTCTACTCGGTCAGCCCGATCGCCCTGCGGCTCCACCCCGCTTACCTGACCGAGAACAAGCGGATGGTGACGGTGATCGACTCCCCGCGCTTCGGGCGAGTCGTGCAGCTCGAGATCGGCGCCACGATGGTCGGGGCGATCCAGCAGAGCTACATCCCCGACCGACCGGTCGCGAAGGGTGAGGAAAAGGGGCTTTTCGCCTTCGGCGGCTCCTGCGTGATCACGCTGTTTGCCCGCGGTCGGATCCTGTTTGACCAGGATCTCCGCGAGCACTCGGCCGAACACCGCGAGGTCTACGCTCGCATGGGTGAACGTATGGGCGCGGCACCCGCCGCGAATTGATCGACGCGCAGGAGGTCTCGGCCCCGACGATGCCAAAAATCCGCATCCTCTCCGAACGGGTGGCCAACCAAATCGCCGCCGGCGAGGTGGTCGAGCGGCCCGCCGCCGTGGTGAAGGAGTTGGTCGAGAACGCGCTCGATGCCGGGGCCACGCGGATCGAGGTCGAGTTTTCCCACGGCGGCCGAGCGCTCATGCGGGTGGAGGACAACGGCCACGGCATGTCGCGGGAGGACGCGCTGCTCGCCCTCGAGCGCCACGCCACCAGCAAGATCGCCGAAGCGGACGACCTGAACCGCCTGCTTAGCTTTGGCTTCCGCGGGGAGGCTCTGCCCTCGATCGCCAGCGTGTCCCGCTTCCGCCTGCAAAGTGCCGAGGCGGACGGGGTGGGAACCGAGATTCTGATCAACGGCGGACGAACGCTTCACGTGAAGGATTGCGGGCGTCCGGTGGGCACGCGCATCGAGGTCACCGAGTTGTTCAACTCCGTGCCGGCCCGGCGAAAGTTCCTCAAAAGCGACGCGACCGAGGCCGCCCACATCGTCGCCGCGGTGAGACTGCACGCCCTCGCCGCTCCCCACTGCTCCTTCACCCTGATCGAGGATGGGAGGCTCATCTTTCGCTCCCCGACCTGCCCGGCTCTGGTGGACCGGGTCGCGGAAATTTTCGGACGCCAGCTGGCCGATTCGCTCCTGCCGATCGACGTGGCCGAGGGTGGCCTGCGTTTGCACGGCTTGATCGCGAAGCCCGGCTCCGGCGGGCGCACCACCCGGCACGAGACGCTGACCTTCGTAAACCGTCGTCCGGTCGACAGCCGCACCCTCGCGTATGGCCTGATCGAGAGCTACCACGAGGTGCTGCCCAAGGGCCGTTATCCGGCCGCCTTTGTATTTCTCGAGATCGATCCCGCGGCGGTCGACGTCAACGTCCACCCGACCAAGCGCGAGGTGCGTTTCCGCTCCGAACCCCAGGTGCGCTCCTTTGTCATCCGCGGCGTGCTCGCCGTCTTGCGCGAGGCCGCGCCTCCTTTGCCCACTTCGGGGGTTGTGGCGCTTGCTCCGAGAGGGGCCGCTCCTTCGCCGGCCATCAGTTGGGCGCCTGCCTCCACCACGAACTCCTCGCCCGGGGCGGCCACGTTTTCCGCGTCGATTCTTCGGCCCAACTCTCAGCTGTCGACGTCGTCCGCGGGACACGCGGTGGCTCGGGCAGCGGCCGCGCCCGCGACGCCGCTCCCGAAGCCGGCCCCCGCTCCCCAGCCCTCGACCGGTAGCTGGCGCTTCCTCGGGCTGGCCCACACGAGTTACGCCCTTTTCGAGACTCCCGCGGGTCTCCTCCTTCTCGATCGTCGGGCCGCGCAGGAAAGAATCGTATTTGAGGAACTCACCGCCCAGTTCGCCGCGGGTGCGATCACCGTTCAGCGTCTCCTGCTCCCGGTGGTGCTCGAGCTCGACCCCGTGGGCGCGGCTTTGCTCCGCGATCGGGTCGACTTTCTCGCGCGTCATGGATTCGAAATCGCGGAATTCGGCCGGGCCACCTTTCGACTCGAGGGCGTCCCCGCGGTCCTCGACCCGTCCGACGGAGAAGCCTGCCTGCGCGATCTGCTCGACGCATTCCGCGACGGCCGTTCGGTCGACCGCGACCCCGAGGTCGCTCGCGAACAGCTAGCCCGCCTCGCCGCCGCCCGCGCGGTGCGCCTGTCCGGCATGGTCGATGCAGCCGAGATGCGCGCGCTCGTCTCCCGGCTCTTTTCCTGCCGGGCGCCGCACACCAGTCCAAGCGGCCGACCCACGCAGGTGGAGTTGAGCCAAGGCGAAATCGCCCGCCGCTTCGGGCGGACCTGATCTCGGGCCGGGCTGCCCTCCGCGATGCTCTGGCCCGACCCGGGTAGGACTAGATAAGCCCGAGCTTCATCTTACCTTCTTCGCTGATCATCGACTGGTTCCAGACCGGCTCCCAAACGATCCGTACATCCGCTTCGTTTAGTCCGGGCACAAGCAGCATCTTGCCCTTTGCGTCTTCCGCGATGGCCGGCCCCATCCCGCAGCCGGGCGCGGTCAAGGTCATCGCCACGTCGGCCTTAAAGGCGCCCGCGGCGGTTTTCACCACGTCGAGGGAGTACACCAGGCCCAGGTCCACGATGTTCACCGGGATCTCCGGGTCGTACACCTTGCGCAGTTGATCCCAGAGCGCCTCCGGGTCGGGCGCGCCGTCGGCGAGAGTCGACGCCTGCACGGTGTTGTCCACGGGCTGCTCGCCGATCGCGTCCGCATCCTTCGCATCGATCCGGTAAAGACCCGCGTCGCCCTGCACCGTGTAGGTGCCGCCGAGCACCTGGTGGATAAACACCTTCGCGCCGGCGAAGAGCGTGTGTTTATCCCCCGAAGGGATCTGGGTGACGACGACGTCGCGCGAGAGCAGGCGGTCTTTGGAAGCGGAGGACATGGTACGAAAATAGCGCGTGGATGCGGGGCCAATCGGAAAAGTTTAGCAAACACGTCCGTCCACCGATCGCAATCCCGAGGGCGAGGACTTTCACCCCTTCGATGCCGACCGGACTGCCGCCGCCCGCGCTTACCGTTGACTCCCCGAGCCGCCGACGGATGGTGACGAACACCCTGACCTCCGCGCGGCGCCCGTGGCCCGCCCGGTGAAAACTCCTCCCCACGGTCCACTTACCACACCCCGTACCCACGAGCCACCCATGGCAAACGTCGTTATCTCGCACCTCGAGAAAACCTACCCCGAAAAAAGCGGCCCCGGCGTAAAAGTCGTCCACGGCATCAACCTCGAGATCCAAGACCGCGAGTTTATGGTCCTCGTCGGTCCCTCCGGCTGCGGCAAGTCGACGACCCTGCGCATGATCGCCGGGCTGGAAGAGATCAGCGGTGGCACGATCTCCATCGACGGGAAAGTGGTGAACAACGTCCTCCCGAAGGACCGTGACATCGCGATGGTTTTTCAAAACTACGCGCTCTATCCCCACATGTCGGTCTACGACAACATGGCCTTCGGCCTGAAACTGCGAAAATTTCCCAAGCCCGAGATCGATCAGCGCGTGCGCGAGGCCTCTGCGATGCTCGGACTCGACCAGTATCTCGCCCGCAAACCCAAGGCCCTCTCCGGGGGCCAACGTCAACGCGTCGCCGTCGGCCGCGCCATCGTACGCAAACCCAAGGTTTTTCTCTTCGACGAGCCTCTCTCCAACCTCGACGCCAAGATGCGCGTCTCCACCCGCACCGAGATCTCCAAACTCCACGCCCGCCTCGGAGCCACGATGATCTACGTGACCCACGACCAAGTCGAGGCGATGACCATGGGCGACCGAATCTGCGTGATGAAAGACGGCCGCATCATGCAGGTCGACGCCCCGCTCAAGCTCTACAACCAACCCGAAAACGTCTTCGTCGCCGGCTTCATCGGAAGTCCACCGATGAATTTTTTCCGGGGTCGTCTGCAACGAGCCGCCGCGGGCGACCTGCTCGAATTCGTCGAGCACAACGAAAAAGCTCCGCCCCTGCGCATCGTCCTCGATGCCCGACTCTCGGCCAAGGGCTCGGCCTACGCCGGTAAAGACGTCATCTTCGGCATCCGGCCGGAGGACGTCCAAGACACCCTCACCGTCCCGCAGCCCGCTGCCGCCCACACCGCCGAGGTGAAGGTCGAGGTCTCCGAACCGATGGGCGCCGAGACCTACCTCTACCTCACCAGCGGCGCCACCAGCTTTATCGCCCGCGTGCGCCCCACCGATCGCTTCCAGGCCGGCCAAACGGTCAAGGTCACCTTCAAGATGGACGCCGCCCATCTCTTCGACGCGACCTCGGAACAGGTCATCAAATAGCCAGCGCCGCACCTTCCCTTACCCTTGGCCCGACTTGCCAAGCCCGGCCACCACACCCACCTTCCACCCGATGCATTTCGCCAATCTCCAGACCGGACTCCAAGAACCCCTCGCCCCGCGTGCCGACGACGATGAGGACGAGGACGACGACAAAAAGGCCGACGATGCGGTCAAAAAACATTCCGCTCCGCTCGCCGCTCGCATCCAGAACAAGTTCATCGAGCAACGGAAAATTTTCCTCTGGGGTCCCGTTACCGACGAATCCGCCAAGGATCTCACCGAAAAACTGTTCTACCTCGAGGCCGAGGGCCCGGGTAAGGAAATCCACTTCTACATCAACACCCCGGGCGGTTCGATCACCGCCGGCATGGCCGTCTACGATACCATGCAGATGATCAGCTCACCGATCAACGTGATCGTCACCGGCATGGCCGCCTCCATGGGATCCATCCTGCTCAGCGGCGCCCCCAAGGGTCGTCGGCTCCTTTTTCCCCACTCGCGGGTGATGATCCACCAGCCTCTGATCAGTGGTCGTTTCATCGGACCGGCCACCGACATCAACATCCAGGCCCAGGAAATGGAAAAAATCCGGCTCGAGCTTAACGGCATCCTCGCCCGTGCCTCCGGCCAGCCCCTCGAGCGGATCAACAAAGATACCGACCGCGACTTCTATCTGAACGCCGAAGAGACCATCGCCTACGGTCTGGCGGACCGGATCATCGACAAACTCTGAACGGCGCCGGC
>JBILUB010000141.1:0-6511 GCA_044371245.1 Opitutaceae bacterium | reverse complement strand
CCAAGCCTTTCGCGCTCGCGAGCTCGCCGAGACCGAGGCCCGCATCCAGGCCGCGGAGGCCGGCGCCGTGCTCACCGGCCTCGAGGCCAAGATCCAGTTCCAAACCGCGCTGGTAAACCTCTTCCTGCAGCGCCGCTTTCAGCACTGCCTGATCGCCGCCAGTTTCTACCGCTTCATCTTCAAGGGCTCCGCCCAGAAACTCGAGGTCGGCCAGGAAGAGGTGAAAAAGTTCCTCCCCTCCAGCCAGCTCAGCCTCACCGTCGACACCCTCGAGTTCCTTTCCCGCGAGGCGATCAACGACACCGAGGCCGCCATGCAGGCCGTGCGCGCGAGCTACGAGGACGGCCAGCTCGTCGGCGCCCTCGAACGCCTTCAGGAAACCTTTTTCCTCGGCGAGTACACCGCCGCCGTGGCCGGCTTCGAAAGGGAGAAAAAGCAAAACCTGCTCACCCTCTACCGCCAGCTCGACCAGGCTCGGAAACTCGCCGACCTGAAAGACTACGACGCCGTCGAAAAACTCGTGGCCGAAATCTCCTCGCAGGCCCGGGATTTTCGCTCCAGCGAGGCCCTCTCCGCCCTCCGCTCCGCCCAGCGCATGAGCTCGCTCGCCATCCAGGGCGCCCGTCAGGCCCTCGCCACCGAGGACTTTCAGCGCGCACAGGAAAACATCCAGCGCGCCGCGGCCCTCTGGCCGCTCAACCCCGAGCTCCAGGCCTACACCGAAGGCATCGCCCGCCGCATGGACATCGGCACCGAGGCCGCGCGCATCTTTGACGAAGCCGTGGCCCGCGGCGACCTCCGCCGCATCTTCGATCAACGCGTCCAGCTCGGCACCGCCCTGCTCACCGACTCCGAGCGCGGCGCAGAGCTCGCCCGCATCGTCGAGACCCTTTCCCGGATCGAGATCTACCTCGCCCAAGCCCGCGAACTGGTGGAGCAAAACAACGCCTTCGCCGCCTGGGAGGCCCTCGACGCCGCCAGCGCCCTCAGTCCCGGCGACGTCCTCGTCAACCAGCGGCGGGCCGAGCTCGCCCCGCGCGTCGCCGCCTTTGTCGGCCGGATCGATGCCGCCAAACGCCACGAAAGCGCAGACCGCCACGCCGCCGCCCTCACCCAGTGGCTCGCCGCCCGCACCCTCTACCCGGCAAGCTCCCTGGCCCGCCTCGGCATCGAGCGCGTCTCCCGCCGTCTGCTCGAAGAGCTCGCGCCCGAGCCCGCCGCCGGCCCCCAGTCCATGTGAATCCGCGGCCGGCCGGCGGGGGCGGGGCATCCGCCCCGCCCCCGGCCCGCGGGCTTACGATCAATAACGACGGCCCGCGGCAAACGCATCATCCGCCCGATCACCGCCGGGAGCGGGGGCCTCGTTCGCGGTGGTGATGTCCTCCGCGCCCGCGACCTTGAAGATGCCCTTGGCCCGCTCCACCGACTCGTTGTCCTCGGTGTGGACCGAGATCAGCAGGTTCCCCTTGCGGATCTTGCCCTCGTAGCGCTTGGCCTCGATCTCCGGGATTCCCATTCCGATCAGCGCGCCGGTGATACCGCCGACCGCCGCACCCAGACCGATGCCGCTCAAGGCCGCGACGATCGGGCCCGCCGCGATAAACGGACCCACGCCCGGGATCGCGAGGGCGCCGATACCCGCGATCCAGCCCAGCGCGCCACCGATGATTCCTCCCGTGGTGGCGCCGGTCACCGCGCCCTCGGGTGCCTTGGTGTTGGTCTCGTGCGCGAAATCACGCGTCGTGCCCTCATCGGGGAAAAGCACGGAGATGTCGTTGTTGGAGTAGCCGGCGTCCTTGAGCTCGGACACGATGGACTCGGCCTGGGAGCGGGTGTTGGCGATGGCGAAGACGGATTTTTTAGACATGGGAATGGCTGGTTTTGGTTTGTTTTGTTTCCTCCGCGCCGGGTGGCACGGAGAAGATTTGCGGCAGGCGTCGCTCAGAGACGGCGCGACAGCTCCTCGAGGCTCGCGATATGCTGGCGAGTGCGGGACAAGAGCTCGGCCCGGATCATGTCCTTGCAACCGGACATCACATCATCGTCCTCCAAGGCGTCCTCATAATCGTCGAGGCCGTGCTCTTCGCCCCGCTGCAGTCCTTTGAGCGCGGCGGATTCGCCAAAGGTTTTCGCGACGCCCTGGACCGCGCTCGTCAGGGACCCCCAGGCGCCCGAGTCGATCGAAGGAGAGCCCCCCATCTCGAGCACGTTGTTGCGCAGCAATTCGGCCGCGTACTCGTGGTCCGTCTGGATCTGCCGCAAGGTCGTCGCGGCCGGGTCGCCGGCAAACTTCTCGATCGTCTGCCGGTAGGTTTCGATCGCCGAAAGTTCGCCGCGCAGGAGTCGGTTGCACACATCAATGCAGGCTCGGTTGGCGATGGAGGAGGAGTTGGATGTGGTTTTCATGGGTTTGACCTGGGTTTACGGTTTGCGTCCGCCGCACGACGGCGGCCTGGGACATCACTTGTTTGGGTGGCGGAAGCGGGAAGTACCTTGGTCCACCGCGCGCGTCGCGAGTGCCTGGGGGAGCGGATGAAGCCTTCACCCGAAAAACTCCGACCCCCGGCCCACCAGCACCCTCCGCGGTCGCCGCCCCATATCCCTCCCGCTCGAGCTCCGGCATGATGGCGCGCTCCACTCCCCGACTTCCATGATCCTAAACACCGATTCCCTCCAAAACCTTGAAATCCGTGCGCGCGACGGCGTCCTCGGCCGCGTCAAGGATTACTACTTCGACGACGAAAGCTGGACCCTGCGCTACCTCGTGGTGGAGACCGGCACCTGGCTAAACAGCCGGCGCGTGCTCCTCGCCACCAGCATCCTCGACGCGGTTGACTGGCGCCGGGCCGAAGTGCCGGTCGACCTCACCCAGGAGCAGGTACGCCGCAGCCCCGGTCTCGACACCGAAGAGTCCGTCACCCGGGCGCAAGAAGGGGAGCTCCAGGCCCATTACGGCTGGCCGGCCTACTGGACGGGCGCAGGCGATCTTGGGGGCGGCCTTGCCTCGCCCTTCCCTGTGGTCGAAGCGCCGATCATCCCACCCGTGCCCGCCACCGCCGAGGCCGCGCTCACCCCCGCCCTCGCGACCCGCTCCGCGCCCGATGGAGACCCGCGTCTGCGCCGCGGCCGCGCCGTGCAAGGCTACCACATCGAGGCCAGCGACGGAGCGATCGGGCACCTCGAGAGTTTCCTCTTCGAGGACCTGACCTGGCGACTCTGCTACGCGGTCGTCGACACGCGCAATTGGCTGCCCGGCCGGAAAGTGGTGATCCCGCCCGACTGGATCAGCTCCGTCAGCTGGTCCACCGCGCGGGTCTACTTCGACCTCACCCGCGACGCGATCAAGAGCGCACCGCCCTAAGATCCCTCCGCCGAGTTTTCGCCCAGCTTCGAGCGCGACCTGCATCGCCACCTCGGCGCGCGTGACAGCTCGGGCCGCCGCTAGCCCGCCCCGCGGGCCAAGCCGCGGCCCCCGCTCAAGCGAGCTCCGCGCGGGCGGCCGCGGCGAACGCCGAGATGATGCCGTCGAAACTCCCGTTGGAGAAAAACACCACCACCCGGCGGTGGCCGCCCGCGGCGTCGGCGAGGACTCCTCGTCTGATCTTCGCGAGGAGGTCCGCGTTGGTCGGAGCGGTCGCGGCCTGCACCCCCTGCGCCTCCAGATTCTCCACCACCGCCTCCGTGTCGAAACGCTCGTCCGCCGAGAGTTTGTCCGCGCGATTCACCGCTCCGAGGTAGACCTCGTCGGCGAGCGAAAGCGCGCGCATGAACCCGCTTTGCAGGGTGCGAGTACGGGCGGTGTTGCTCCGCGGCTCGAAGACCGCCGTCAGCACCGCCCCGGGATGCCGGGCGCGCAGGCTGGTCAGCGTCTCGGCCAGCGCGGTCGGGTGATGGCCAAAGTCCTCGATCACCGTCAGCCCGGCGCCGGCGAAAAGCGTCTCCTGGCGGCGCCTCACTCCGCGGAAACGCGCCAGCGGCGAAAGATCGAGATGGCGACGCCCCCCGAGGATCAACGCGGCGGCGGTCGCCGCCATCGCGGCGTTTCGAACGTTAAAGATACCGGGGAGCGACCACGTGATATCGCCCCAAGCCTCACCAGCCCAGCTCAGACCGAAGCGCACCCCGTCCGGTCCCTCGGCGAACCCCGTGATGCGCACCTCGTTCGCTTCGCCCAGTCCGACGCGGACCGAGCGGGTCCACGGCATGGGACCGAGCGCACGCAGATTGTCGTCGTCGCCATTGAGCACGATGTAGCCGTTGCGCGGCACGATGCGCGCGAGGTGGGAGAAGCTGCGCTGCACGTCCGTCAGATCGCGAAAAATATCGGCGTGGTCGAACTCCAGATTGTTCAACACCGCCACGCGCGGAGCGTAGTGGATAAACTTCGAGCGTTTGTCGAAAAACGCGCTGTCGTACTCATCGCCCTCGATCACGAAAGGCGCGTCCGCGGCGCCGAGATGGCTGCCGACCGGCGGATCGACGGGCACGCCGCCGATCAGGAAACCGGGATCGCGGCCGTTTTCGCGGAGCAGGAAAGCGGTCAGCGCGGTTGTGGTCGTCTTGCCGTGGGTGCCGCAGACGACGATGTTTTGGCGCGTCGCCAGCACGGTGTCGTGCAGGAGAGCGGGCAGCGAGGTGAAGCGCAGCGCGCGGGTGTCGAGCAGCCACTCGAGCTCGGGATTGCCGCGCGACAGGGCGTTGCCGATCACGACGAGATCGGGCGCGAGTTTTTCCAAGCGCGCGGGATCGTAACCCTCATGGAGGCTGATACCCGCCTCGGCGAGCACGGTGCTCATCGGCGGGTAGACGCCGCTGTCGGAGCCGAGCACCTCGTGGCCGGCGGCTCGCGCGAGCAGAGCGGCATTGCCCATCGCCGTGCCGCAGATGCCGAGAAAGTAGATCGTCATTGTTGTCTAAAGTAGCGTGGCCTGGTTCGACCGAAAAGAAGCGTGGCGTGTGAAGGCTGAGAGTGTCTCCGGATTCAGCCGAAATGTCCCCTGCGCGCACTCCGGAGCAGGGGAAAGAGGCGGGTAAATCCGAGGGAAACGTTCAAGCCCCTTAACGTCTCCCCCGGCGCGGTCGCGTGGCAATTCCGGATCCACCACAGCCCCCTCCGCGTTTCCAAATTTCCCCGTCTCCCCGTCTCCGCGTTTCCGCGTTTCCAATTTTCCGATTTTCCGCGTTTCCAAATTTCCGCCTTTCCGCCTCTCCGCCTCTCCGCCTTTCCGCTCCCCCGCCCCTCGCCGTGGCCAGCGCGTGCTCAAGGAGGACCAGATCGATCTAATCGCCCGCCAGCTCAGGGACGAATGCCGCGACGTGGAGGACTGATCGTGAGCGACAACAAAAGCAGCCATTGGCTTCGGGGCGTTAGGGACCTAAACGTCGCGCCCGACACCGGAAGAGGCGATGGCGAATGAGGTGGGGTGGTTTTTTGCTAAGTTTCCAAGGCCTCGATTCGCAGGGCCTCACTGTGGCCGGCGCCATCACGCCTCACGCCGCTCCGCCGCCGCCGGCCTCGTGCAGGCGAGCGCGCAGCCACCCAGGCCGCTTGGTGGTGAGCGATGCCCTTGGCGGGGCCAGACCTGGGCTGTCAGCGGGGGAGTTGACGCTTGAGCACGGCGGCGATGATTGGTTTGGCCCAGTCCGGCGTGTTACGGATCTTTTTTGGGACGGCGATTTTGCCCGCGCGCAGGTGTAGCAGAAGAACGGGCGCGGGGGCGCCGGTGGATGAATCAGCCTCGGCGGAGTTGTCCCACACCATCAACTCGGCGAAATGGGGAATGAGGCGAATCAGATTGAGACGGCTATTCTCCCAACGCTGGCGAATCTTGGCTTCCGGGATGTCATATCCACCGTCGGCCACGCGGGCGGCTACCCGCCGGAGGTGCTGGTCCACCGAAGCCAGCCCGACAAAGAGGATTTTGACCGCCATGCCCGCCTGCGCCGCGCCGACCAACAGCCGGGGCAGCGTTTGAGCTCCGAGCGTCGTCTCAAACACGAAATCGCTGTCGTCGGCGATCGCCCGCTCGAGCAGCTCTTTGCCGCGCATCCAGGCCAAGGCATTGGCTTCGGCCGGGTCGAGGCCCGGGTTTCGTAGGAGGAGCGACCGCGTGAACTCGTCGGGGTTGTAGTAATCACCCCCCGCCTGCCGGATGAAAGCGCCGGCGACGCTGCTTTTGCCCGCGCCGTTGGTGCCCGCCAGCACCGTGATCGTGCCGCGAGGGGCGGCCGCGGGCTTACGGGGCATGACCGGCCTAGCGACGGGCGTTCACGGCGGCTTTGGCCAGGCTCTTGGGGCTGGCGGAAAAAAGAGAGGCGACGGCGCGCTTCGCCTTGGGCGTATTCATCTTCGCGATCAGCTGGTCGAACTCGGCGCCCAGACTCTCGAGCGGGGCGCGACGGCTCTGCTGAAGCTCCTCGTATTGCCCGGCGCTGAGGATGACGAATTCGCGGCGCTTGTGGCGGGAAACGGCGAGCGGGCCTTGGGTGGCGAGCCGGGCGACTTCGCTGA
>JBILUB010000095.1:0-8450 GCA_044371245.1 Opitutaceae bacterium | reverse complement strand
CGCTGTTTCACGACCGACGGTGCGAGCATCGTGGACGCCGCGCACATCGAGCCGTGGGCGGAGACGGGCAACGACGACCTGAGCAACGGCCTAGCGCTGTCGAAGAGCGCGCACTGGATGTTCGACGCGGGCCTTTGGACGGTAGACGACGACCTGCGCGTGCGAGTGAACGCCTCCCGTTTCACTGAAGCCGGCCCCGAGTCCCTGCAACTCCACGCCACCGCCGGCCGCCACCTGCAGTTCGCGCCGCAAGCTAAACTCCGACCGTCGGTCGAGTGCCTGCGGGGCCACCGACTTCGCTTCGGCGTAGCTGGCCACCATTGAGACGATTTTCCCCAATGATCTTTCCCAATGATCTTTCGCGACGAAACCCTAGGCTCACTCGCAGACCGGAAACGAAGCGCACGCTTAACGGTCCAAAACGAGCTGGGACGTTTCGTAATACCCAAGCAACTCGCGACCAAGACCCTGATGAAAGACGCGTAGAGAGCCCACCTTCAGATAGCCCAAGACGTCAATTTCAGCGACCGGCTTTTCAACGCGTCCGGCAGCGGCCGCGGCAAGGTCACAAAAGCCCTGCTTTTGGCCATGGGACGTTTGACCCTCGACGAAATCGACCAAACGGATCGCGTCGATTTTGAGCGCGCCTTGGGAAGCTAGGCCGGAGTTGCCAGCAGGCGACGCGTCCGCATCCTTCTCCTTATGAGCACCGTGACCGAGGTCGAGCAAGCCCTGGAGAAGTTTAGCCCCGAACAGATGAAGGAGGTGGCCGACTGGATCGCCGCCCGTCTCCTGCCCGACGAAAGCCCGGAACAGCTCGCCGCCATCGACGCGGGGCTGCACTCGCTGCGCACCGAGCCCACTTTGAGCGCCGAGCAGGTTCGCCAAAACATCCGCGCATGGGTTGCGCGGTGATCTTCTCCGCGCAGTCCAACCGCGATCTTGGCGCAATCGTCGCCTTCGTGGCCGAACATAATACGGAGGCGGCCGGACGACTGGGAGATGCCTTGATGGATCGCGCGCTCATGCTCGGCGCCCATCCGCACCTTGGCGCGCCGGTGCGCGAACGGCCAGGAGTGCGCCGCCTCGTCCACAAGCCCTGGGTCGTGATTTACTATCGCGTCGATTTCGAGCGCAGCACCGTCGAAATCACCCGGTTCTGGGACGCTCGCCGAAATCCGGAAGCTCTCCGAGTTTAGCACACGAAAGAAAACAACCGGGCCAGAACCGTCAGCTGGTCGGTCAACGTAGCCTCTTCACCGCCTGCTCGACCGCAGCCACCGCCGCGTCCACCTCGGCCTGCGTCGTCTCTTGCCCCAGCGAAAAGCGGATCATCTGCCGCGCCGCCGCGCTCTGCGGCTTCATCGCGCGGATGACGTGCGATGGCTCGTCCGAATCGGCCAGGCAAGCCGAGCCCGCGCTGGCGCAGATGCCCGCCTGGTCGAGCAACAAGAGCAGGGCCTCTGCCTCCACGCCGGGGAAGGTGAGGCTGGTGGTGTTGGCGAGGCGCTCGGTCGCGTGGCCGTTGCGCTCGGCACCGGCGACGCGCGCGAGGAGCTCAGCCTCGAGCCGATCCCGCAGCGGCGCGACGCGGGCGGCGTAACTTGCCACCTCGACACGCGCCATCTCCGCGGCGCGGCCAAAGCCCACGAGGCCGGCGACATTCTCCGTGCCGCCGCGCCGCCCGCGTTCCTGGTGGCCGCCGTGGAGAAGCGGCGCAAAGGGCGCGCCCTTGCGCACGATCAGCGCGCCGACGCCCTTGGGTCCGCCGAGCTTGTGGGCGCTGAGCGCGAGGTAGTCGATGGACAGAGCCTTGAGGTCGATGGGCAGCTTGCCGGCGGCCTGCACCGCGTCGCAGTGGAAGGGCACGCCCCGCGCGCGGCAGCGGGCGGCGATCTCGGCCACGGGGAAGAGCACGCCGGTCTCGTTGTTGGCCCACATCAGCGAGACGAGCGCGGTGTCGGGGGCGAAGGCGGCGTCGAGCGCGTTGAGGTCGAGCAGGCCGTCGGAATCCACCGGCAGGCGGGTGACGCGCACGCCCTGGGTTTCGAGGAAGGCGCAGGGGTTGAGCACGGCCGAATGCTCTACGGCGGAAGTGATGACGTGGCGCTTGCCCGGCTGAGCGGAGAGGGCGGCGTTGATCGCGGTGTTGTCGGCCTCGGTGGCGGAACTCGTGAAGACCACCTCGCTCGAGCTCGCGTTGACCAGTTGCGCCACTGCGCGCCGCGCCGCCTCGACTTCGGCCTTCAGCTTTGCGCCGAAACCGTAGCTGCTCGAGGGGTTGCCCCACCGTTCACGGAGGAAGGGGCACATCGCCTCAAAAACCTCGGGCCGCGTTGGAGTGGTGGCGTGGTGGCGTTATGGTCCAGGTAAATCGCGATGAACGTTCGCCCGCCGGGCGCACCTCGGGGCGCCGGCGGAGCGTGAATCGTTTACCCCTTCGCCGCGCCGGCCTCGGGCGCCTGCGGGCGGGGGAAGAGGATCGCGGTCTCGGCCACCTTCGCGCCGGTCAGCGTGGCGCCCCAGGCGAGCTGCCCGCGCCAGGCGCCGGCCGGCGTGTATCCGAGCACGCCATACACCTTCTCCGCCGTGCTCGGCATCACCGCGGGCAGCAGGCTCGCGCCCAGGCGCAGCGCCTCGGCCATGGTCGCGAGCGAGGTCTTGAGCAGCGCCTGGTCCGCGACCTCGGTCGATTTGCCCAGCTTCCAGGGCGCGCGTTGCTCGACGTAGCGGTTCGTGGCCGTGACGAAGGCAAAGGCCCGCTCCAGCGCCACGTGAAACTGAAAGCCCTCGCACAGCGTGATGAACTCCTCGCGGGTCTTGTCCCAGAGCGCACGCAGCTCGCGCTCGGGCGCCAGCGTGGCCTCCGCGCCGATCTCCGCCTCGGTGGCCTCGGCCGCCGGCACCACGCCGGCGGCGAAGCGGTTGGTCATGTTGAGCGTGCGGTTGACGAGGTTGCCGAGGTTGTTCGCGAGCTCGCTGTTGTAGCGGGCGAGGAATTGGTTGAGCGAAAAGTCGCTGTCTTGGCCCACGCTCATCTCGCGGATCATGAAAAAGCGCAGCGCGTCCACGCCGTATTGCTCGGCAAAGGCCATCGGCTCGACGAAGTTGCCCGTGCTCTTCGACATCTTGGCGCCGTTGATCGACCACCAGCCGTGGGCGAGGATGCTCTTCGGCGTCGGCAGACCGCAGGCCCTGAGCATGATCGGCCAGTAAACGGCGTGCGGGGGCACGAGGATGTCCTTGCCGATGACATGAAAATCCGCCGGCCAGACGCCTTCCTTGCCCTCGACCGCCGAGTAGTAGTTCACCAGCGCGTCGAACCAGACGTAGGTGACGTAATTCGAGTCGAAGGGCAGCGGAATGCCCCACTCGAGACGCTCCTTCGGGCGCGAGATGCAGAGGTCGTTCAGCGGCTCGGCAAGAAACTCGAGCACCTGCTTCTGACGGTAGCGGGGGAAGATGAAGTCCGCATTCTCCTTCAGGTGCGCGATCAGCCAGTCCTGATACTTCGCGAGTTTGAAGAAGTAGTTCGACTCGGTGATCTCGGTGACCTCGCCAAAAATCTCCGGCCAGGAGCCGTCGGGCTGGCGGTCCTTCTCCTGAAGAAACTGCTCCTGACGCGTCGAGTAGAAGCCTTTGTACTCCGCGCGGTAGATCTCGCCCTGGTCGTAGAGTTGCTGGAGCAAGCGGGAGACGACGTCCTTGTGCCGCTTCTCGGTCGTGCGGATGAAGTCGTCGTTGGAGATGTCGAGCTTGGCGCACATGGCGCGAAACTCCTCGCTCACCTCGTCGCAAAACTGCTGCGGATCGATGCCGCGCTTCTTTGCGCTTTGCTGCACTTTCTGCCCGTGCTCGTCCACGCCGGTCAGGAAGTAGACGCGGTCGCCCATCATCCGCCGGAATCGGGCAATGACGTCCGTCAGCACCTTTTCATAGGCGTGGCCCAGGTGCGGCGAACCGTTCACGTAGTCGATCGCGGTTGTGATGTAGAAGGTCTTCATGCGTGGGACCGGCCAACGAAAGCTCGCCCGCCTCCCTTGTCGAAGGTTTTGCAGAGGGGCCAATCCCCGCACGATCCGGAATCAGCCAGGCGACCTCGCCTCGCCGTTCGTCCCTTCCCGGCACTGCCAACGTCCGCCGTCCGGCCAAGGCAAAGCCCAGGCCCAGTCCCGCCCTCGGCCACCGGACCGCCCCGCGCGCGAGCTTGTCCCGACCCCGCAGCTGCACGACACTGACCTCGCCTACCCCTTACCTGCATGGGCCGACTCCTCCGCCTCGTCGTTTTTGTCCTCGCTCTCTGCGCGCTCGCCGCGGGCGCCGGGGCCATGCTGCTCCACGAGCGCCACCGCGAACAACAAATCAGCCGCCTCTTCCTTGGAGAAACCGCACCGGACGGCGCCCTCGTCCTGGAGACCGTGCGTCAACAGCATCAGCGGTCCCGGCAAGCGTTGCTCCTGTTCACGACCCTCGGCGCGGTTTGCCTCTTGGTCCTCGCCATCCTGCCCGTGCGGAGTCCGGCCACTCCTGCTCCGGTCGACGCCGTCCTGGCCCGGACCGAGATGCACGGCATCGAGACCCTCGCCCGCACCGCCAACGCCCAACGCATCGAGCTCGACCACGAACGCGAGGCCCGCCACCGCAGCGAACAAGACCTGCACCTGCAGCAACTGCTCGCGAACCACGCCCTCCAGGACAAGATCCGCCTCGGTCGAGATCTTCACGATGGCCTGGTCCAGAATCTCTACGCCGCCGGCCTCGTGCTCGAAACCGCCGCCCAGCAACTCGCCAACCGCCCCGGATCGCCCGGCGACATCGCCCGCCTGATCGACCGCGCGAAAAACACCCTCAACGCCGCCATCCGCGAGACGCGTGGCACCATCGGCGGCCTCACCCCAGGCGTCCTCGAGGAGCAAAGTTTCTCCTCCGCCGTGCACGCCGTCCTCGAGCACCTCGAAGGCGGCCGGCTCAAGGATCGGCGGATCGATCTCGCGCCCGACCTTCCCCCCTTCGCCGAGCCCGCCCGCACCGAGCTGCTCCAGATCATCCGCGAGTCCGCGAGCAATGCCCTCCGTCACGGAGCCGCCACCCGCCTCGAGATCCGCCTCACCCCCCAGCCCGACGGACGCGTGCGCCTCATCGTGCGCGACGACGGAAAAGGGTTTGACCTCCGCGCCGTCACCCGCGGCCACGGCTTGGACAACCTCGCCGCCCGGACCCGGGCCCTCGCCGCCACTCTCGACATCAGCTCCACTCCCGGCCGCGGCACCACCATCACCGTGCTGCTCCCCGCCCCCAAGCCCACCGCAACGGTTTAGGGGCTTCCCTCCCGCCCCGGGATTGAGATACTCCCCGTCGTGTCCAGCACCCCGACCCCAGCGAATCCGATCCGCGTCGCCTTGGTGGACGACAGCGAGCTTGTCCGCCTCGGGCTCCGCACCCTGCTCGAACACCAGGAAGGATTGCTGGTGGTCGGCGAGGCCTCCTCCGCCAAAACCGCGCGCACCCTTTTCGCGGAAAAAACCGCCGACGTTGCCCTGCTCGACATCCGCCTGCCCGACTCCAGCGGCACCGATCTCTGCCGCTACCTCCAGGCCCATCACCCGGCCACTCGCGTGATTTTTCTCACCTCCGCCAGCGACTCCGCCACCCTTGACGAGGCGATCCGCGTCGGCGCGCACGGCTACCTGCTGAAGGAGATCGATGCCGCCGCCCTCCTCCGCGCCATCCAGACCGTGGCCACGGGCGGCTCGATCCTCGACCACGCCGTCACCTCTCGCGTTTTCTCCCTCGTCAAGACGCCCTCCGCCCGCTCCGCGCTCGAACAACTCTCCGCCCAAGAGCAAAAAGTCATCGCGCTCGTCGCCTCCGGCCTGACCAACAAAGAGGTCGGCCATGAGCTCCACCTCGCGGAAAAGACGGTGAAGAACTACCTCAGTACCATCTTCGAAAAGCTCCAGGTCTCCAGCCGCGCCCAAGCCGCCGCCCTCTACGCCCGCGAGCAACGCCCGACCGAGCCCAAGCTTGGCTAGGGCCGATCGGCCCTAGTCTTATCGGGACCAAAATACGGCCCCAGGTCCCTTATCGTGGGCCGGGGAAAAGCGTAGAGTCGCGCCATGGGAAACCGCCGACTCCTCACCCTCGTCTCCCGCCCCGGCTCCTCCGCACTTTCGGGCCACAGCCTCAGACAACACCCCGGCGCGCGCTGCCGCGCACTCACCCTCGTGGAGGTCATCGTCGCCGCCACCGTGCTCGCCCTCCTTTCCGTGGGCCTGCTGGCCACGCTCATCCAGTCCCGCAACCTCACGGAAGGCAGCATCTATCAAAACTCCGCCAACACCATCATGCAGGGTTACGTGGAGCAGATCAAAAACATGGAGTTTTCCGATCTGCCCTACACCACGCCCACCGGCATCGTGATGCCCGGCAGCACGATCGGCGCACCCTCGTCGATTCTCACGCGCGGCGTACGCCGCGTCGCCGCCGCGGGCGGTGGCACGGAGAACATCACCGACATCCTGAACATCTCCAACGCCGTCATTGTGCCCGATTCCGCCCTCATCCTCGAAGACGAGACCCCGCCCGGCGTCGTGGAAAACATCAAACTCTTCGATCTCAACAACACCCCGGAAAACACCGCCGACGATCTCCGCCTGCGGATCTGGATCTGGATCAAAGACCTGTCCGGCACATCGACCGACGCCACCTTGGTCCGCGGCATCACCGTGATCTACTCCTGGCGCCCGAATAACAGCACCACGAACGCCCGCAGCTTTGTCGGCACCGTGCGCACGATCCGCTCCGCCGTCCCCACCTTTTAAACGGTCCGACCCCGCACCACCATGAGCCACTCCCCGCGCCCGTCCCCCTCCGTCCGCGCCTTCACCCTTGTCGAGATCCTAGTTGCCCTGACCATCACCGGCTTCGTCACCGCCAGCCTGGTCGGGATCATCCTCCAGTCGCTCAAGATCTATCGCTACGAGGAGAAAAAAATCACGATCAACCGCTACATCCGTGACTTCACCGTCGAGCTGACCGGCAACGCCACCTTTGCCAACTACGCCATCATCTATCCCGACTTCGTCACCCGCAGCTCGACCGTCAGCGTCGTGACGAATCCGGAGACCGGCGACACCACCACCTCGGGAGTCACCGTACCCGTCGAGGACGGCCAATCGGGCGACATGCTCGTCCTCATCTTCGTCGACCCCACCAACGACACCCGTATCCAGCGCATCGTCGGCTACTATCGCGCCGCCCCCTCACCCGGCTTGGCCGGCCCCGTCCGCCGCTTCGAGCGTACCTTCAGCCCTTCGACCACCAGCCCGGCCGTGGATCTCCTGCCCACGCCCTCGACCATCGCCTCCTGGCCCCAGGTGATCGAGCTCTCCGAAGGCCTCTCGGACGGTCGTCTGTTCCACAACTTCTACGGGCGAAGCATCATGGTGAATGGCGAAATCATCCAAGGCACCAATCCCAACGAACGCATCGCCCGCAACACCTACAACTTCACCGTCTCGCCCCGCGGTTAAGCCCGCACCCCTCTCCACTCACCCGCCATGAACACCCAGCTCCCAGTCCGCCAGCCCCACCCCACCCGCTCCCGACGCGGCGGAGCCCTCGTGACCGTCATCGTCCTCTGCTCCGCCTTCCTCATCATGGCCGGCAGCATCATCCGCCTCGCCATCACCGAACGCCACCTCACCGTCCGCAACGCGCTCGTCCTCGAATCCCGCAACGCCGCCGAGGCTCTCGCCGAGTACGGGTTTTCGCAGATCCGGCATAAATTCGAGACCCGCAGCACCTTTAATCTGAGCTCGGGTGGCTCCGACGCCCTCCTCCCGCCCCCGACCAACTTCTGGTCGGGCAGCAACGTCAGCCTCGGCTCCACCGATTTCGAATTGATCGGCGGCACCGTCTCCCCGGTCACCTCCGGCACCAGCAGCTACTACTACGTCGACCCCGCCAACCCCAACAACCGCAACGACCCGCTCCGCGGCAAATGGGTCTGGCGCCGCGACGTCAGCGTGCTCGCCCGCGCCACCGTGCGCCACACCACCGGCGCGCCGATCGTCTCCCACGCCCGGCAGACCATCTCCGTGCGCGGCGCCCCTCTCTTCGCCCATGCCATCTTCTACAACATGGACCTCGAGATCGCACCCGGCCCGACCATGAACATCTTCGGTCCGGTCCACGCCAACGGCGACCTCTACTTTGCCTCCAAAAACGGCCTGAACTTTTACGGCCAGGTCACCACCTCCGGCCACCTCTTCCGCCAGTGGAAACACGGCGTCGGCGGCAGCCACGGCAACGAATTGCTCAGCGACTTCCCCAGCCACGTCAGCTTCGCCAATTCCGGCGGCAACCTCGTCAGCATTCGCACCAACAACGCCTCCGGCGGCTTCGCCTGGAACGACAGCCGCCTCGGCGGCACCCACGTCTCCCCCGAT
>JBILUB010000093.1:0-8593 GCA_044371245.1 Opitutaceae bacterium | reverse complement strand
TCACTCCCGCGAAGACCCCTCGCGACACGTTCTTCGGCCGAGGCGACAATCACCGCCGCATGCCCCGGGCCGCGCCGCCCCCGCGCCGGGTCGAGGTCTCGGCGCTCGAGCGCTCCCATCGCGGGATCTCACCGCACGTGAGCAGCGTCACCCTCCGCCTTACCCTCAGGAATCCCGACCAGGCCGCCGCCGAGTACATCCAGCGCCTAGCTCTGCCGAAAGGCGTGGTGGCGCACGGTTTTCGCCTCCAGGTGAACGGCAAGCTCGTGCCCGGCCGCCTGGTGGAGAAGAAAAGCGCCCTCTGGGTCTACACCATGATCCGCGACGTCGAGCGCCGGGACCCCGGTCTGCTTTTCTACCACGCGCCGGATGAACTCGAGCTACGGGTGTATCCAGTTATTCACGACGTTCCTTCGGTGGTCGAGATCGATCTCCTCGTGCCGATCGCCGCGGCGGATCTACGGCCGGCGTCTCCCGGCCTGGATCCCTCGCTTTCGATCCAAGAGCTCGCCGGCGCCATCGCGCCCCAGCTCGTTGGCCTGGATTCCGGCGAGAGCCTCGTGCTCGGCCTGGACCAGATGGCCCTGCCTCCAGCGCCCCGGCCGGTCTACCTGCACTTGCTCATCGATCGCTCCACCGCCAACGCCTTCACCGGCGACCTGCGCCAGGTCCTGCGATCCCTGCCGCCCGCGCTGAGGGACGCGCCGCGCTTGCGGGCCAGCCTGGTCAACCGGGACGTCGTGCCTCTCTTGTCAGAGCTGGGCTCGCCGGATCATCTGGAGGAGTGGGATGCCACGAGGCTCGACCGTGCCTTGCCCGTCCGGGGGGGCCTCCACCTCGACGTGGCGCTGGCGCATGCCCTGTTGCTCCATCGGGAAAAGGATTTGGAGCAGGTCGGCGCGGGTGCCACCCCGCCCCCCCGGCCGGTGTTCGTGTTGGTGGGAGCGCATGCGGCCGTGCGAGATCACCAAGACCTTCCCCTCGCCTCGGCGTGGCGCGATCTGGCTCCCGGGCTCGAGCTCCACTCGATCGGCGCGGACGGCACGCACCGAGAGTTGCTCGCCGCCCCCGCTCCGACGCCCCTGCTCCGGCTGGAAAACTCCGTCCGGCCCCTGGCGCCGGACCGCGCGCCGCGCTTTTCCGCGGTCGCTCCGGAGAGTGCCTTGACTGTTTGGTCCACCGCTTCCGGCCGCTGGGAAACCGTGAAGCCCGTCGCCCAACGCTCGGCTACCGAGGATCACGAGCTCCGCCAGGCGCTCGGCCTGCAGGTCCGTGCCCAGGATCGCGCGCGGGATCCCGGCGGCGCACGCGACACCCTGAAAACCCTGCTCGCCGCCGGACGCGAGGCCGGCGTTTTGACCCCGGCCGCGAGCTTTATCGTGGTGGAGTCGGCGGCGCAGTGGCGCGCTCTGGAGGCGGCGGAGGCCCGCAAACTGGATCAAGCGGAGGCGCTGGATCATCTCGAGGCGCCCGCGCCTTCCGCCGCCTGGGTGGCCGCCGTCTGGCTCGCCCTGCATCTCCTCCGGCGCCGACGCCGCGGTCCACCGCTCCCCTTCTCCGACGGTCCTCTGGCGAGCTCGCGGCAAAGACCGACGGCGCCCCGCTTGGCCCAAAAAACCCTGCCTTAGCCAAACATCTTGCCTATGACTCCCGCCCCATCACCGCAGCGGGGCCGCCCCGGGGCCCGCCTCGCCCGCTTCTACGGCGCCCTCCTGGCCAATCCCCGGCGCGCGCTCTTCCTCGCCCGTTTGCTCATCCCCCTGTGTGTTTTCACCGGTCTGGCGGCGCAGCCCTTTCTGCAATGGCTACTCGCGGCGCTCTATCGTTTCCCGTCGCCCTTCTAGACCAATCATCGACCCATGTCGGCGACCTCAGCCGAGCCCCGCACGGACACACCAAACATAGGCTGCGAGCGGGAGCAGCGCCAGCACCCGCGGCAAGCCCCCGAAGACCGCGACAAACAGCAGGTGCAAACCCGCCGCCCCCGCGAGCACCAGCAGCGCATCGCCAAACCACGCCGGAGGGGTGAACGGTGACAACACCGCCGCCAGGCCCAGACAGAGCGGGATGCACACGTGCCCATCCCCCACCTGCGAAGCGTACACGATATCCGCCCGCGCGCGCCAGGCGTAGTAGGCGGCCAGGGCGGCGTTGGGCAACACCATCAACCACGCGGTCACCCAGCCAAGATGCTCCGCCCCCAGACTACCCGCCGGCCCCGCCTGCAGCCAGCCGACCAGCCAATCGAGACTCTCAAGCATCACCCAGGCCGCGCCCAGGGCCAACACCACGTCGACCACGATCCAGGGCGATAGCGACCGCCGCTGCGTGATCTGATGCTTGCGCACATCGTAAACCTGAAACCCCTGCCAAATCACAAAGAGCCCGATCAGGGCCAGCCCGTCGCCCTGGTCCATCCGGCCGTCCGAGGCCAGCGCCCAGGCGATCAACGCGAAAGCACCCGCCGCGCCCAAGGTCAGGAAAAGCGCGAGGGCCCGCAGCTGCCGCTGCACCTGCTCATCACCCTTTTTTCCGCCGGTCTTTTTCCTGCGTCCTTTTGCCCCACCCGCCGTCGGTTGGGGCTGGTTCGGGCGCAGACTCAGACCACCGGCCAGCGCCACCACCGGCAAAATCAACAAAAGGTTGGTCAGGTTGTTGCCGAGGGCATTGACCGCGACCTCCTCGGCCGGCACCCCCTGCCTCCGCGCGACCGCGACGAAGAAAAGATTACCCAAGCCCGAACAGAGCGGCATCACCAGCGCACCCAGCGCGCTGCCCTCGAGACCCCGCTCGAGCATCGCTTCGAGGCGCCACACGAGCAGCAGCGACGCGGCGAGAAACAACCCGAGATAGGTCAGGGGGTGACCGATCCCGAGCGTATCGTCGAAAAATGCGGACAGGGAAGTCATGGCTCGGCGCGGAAACAGCGCGAGCCGGGGAGCAAAGGCGCCGGCCCCGCGAGGGCGAGCGAGGAAAGGGCCCTTCCCTCTCGATCATGAGAGCGGGGCGCTCCCGCGGACGGGCCCAGCCAGCCCGGGCCACTCGCGCCCGCGCGGATCCACCCGGCCGTTCGCTCAGCCTTTGCGCGCGGCCAGAAGGATGCGGATCACATACCACAGCAGCAGCATCACCCCCGCGAAAAGCGCGAGCGAGGCGGCCACGTATTGATCCGTCCGATACTCGTGAATGATGCTCGAGGTCGTGTAGAGGATCGATCCGCCGGCGAAGAGCAGCATCGCCGAGGAAAACACGATCCCGAGCGAGAAGCCGAAGATCAGGCTGCAAATGATCGCGCCCACCGCCACCATGCCGCCGATCATCAGGGCTCCGCGCAGAAACGAAAAGTTGACCCCGCTCCAAAACGCCGTGGCCGTCAGCCCGACAAACAACAGTCCCGTGATTATCCCCGCCATCGGGATGATCTGCGGGTCCCCCACGCGGTAGACCACCAGATGGAGCAAGGGCAGAAAGATCACCGCCTCGGCCACCACATAGAGCGCGAGCCCGAGATACTGCACCCCCGGGGCGAGATCCGAGCGCGCCCACTTGTCGGCCAGCCAGGAGACGCCGACAAAGGCCAACAACACCAGCCACCACGCCCCCAGCATCAAATCCACCAGGCCCTCCAGTGCCGGGATCTGCATCAGGATCGCCTCGATCATCACAAAACTGAGCAGCGCCGCCGCGAGATGCAGGTAGGTGCGACGGATAAAGGTCTGACGCGCCTCGAGCTCGCCATCCGCCGCCACGACAAAAGGATTATCGTAAGAAGAAGACATGGAGGTGATCGATTTTCTCCCCCCGCCGGGGATGACTCTGCGCCACCCCCTCCCACGAACGGTGGAAGTGAGCAGGACGGAGTCACCTCTCCGCAGATTTGCCAACGTGAAAACAGGTGCCAAGAAAGACGCCAATGAAAGCCGCGAAACCATTCAGTCCATTCATTTCCAGGGCCTTAAGTTTCCGCCAAGCGAGTACCGGATACCTGTCAATTATCCATCAAGTTGCAAGCAGACCGGCAATGCCTCTTGCACCAAAGGGCTCTCCTGAGGGTGATCACCTCCAGGGATAACCCCATGCCCCCATGCGCCCGGTTCCGAGCATGGTAATGCCCATGGATAGCGATACCCTGCTCCGCCTGGCGACGCTCTCCCTTGCCGAAGATCTGGTGCTTCGAGCGCCCCAGCCCGGTCGCCTGATCGTTCAAAACCGCGTCACGGGAAGACACCTGGTCCTCACGCCGGCCCAGTGGACCGCGCTCCAGGCCTTTGGCGCGGGCCGCACCGTGCCGGCGGTCCTTCGCCACCTCATCGACGACCGCTCCTGCATCCCGCTGCACGATTTCTATGAATTGGTCCTGAAGGCGCACGAGACCGGCGTGCTCCTGCCCCCCCGCGCCCGCCTCGCCCCCGGGCCGGCCGGCACCAGGCGTCAACTACGCTTGCCCGGCCCCTTCGCCCGGCCTCTCGCCGGCGCCCTCTTCGGCGCCATCGCCGGCTTGCTCATCCTTGCTCCACCCACCGCGCCCGGGCACGCGGGCTGGTGGGCCCTCGGCTGGCTGCTCACCGGTGTGGCGCTCAGCCTGGGCGAGATGCTTGCCGCCGGCGCGATCCGCGCCGCGGACATCGAAGTGCCCGGACCGCGCTTCCGACTCCGCTCGCTCTTGCCCGCCCTTCGCTACGACCTGCGCGCCGCGATACTCGACGGGCCCGGACTGCGCGTCGACTGCGCTCTGTGGCGGCTCTTGCCGATCGGCGCGCTGCTCGCCGCCGCGACCGTCTGGGCCGAGCAGCTGATCCTCCCTCTCCTCGGCGGCCTGCTCCTCTCCTGCTCCCCGCTGTGGGAATCGGCCGGCACCGAGCTCCTGCGCGCCCTGCGCCAGGCCCCGCCGCTCTCGAGCGAACACGCTTTCCTTTTCCCGCCGAACCGCAGGTGGCAGCGCCGATTACGCTTTTGGCTAACGCCACGAACCCTGCGCTTCGCCCTGCTGCGCGGCGCGCTCGGCGCCGTCTGGCTCGCCGCCGCCGCCCTGCTCTGGGCCCAGATCCGCCCGGCCGACCTCGCGAGCCTGTTGGGCATCCTGCGCGAGACTCCCGCGCTGCGCGGCACCCCCCGCTTCTGGCTCGGCCTCGCCCTCGCGCCGCTGGCCCTGCTCACCGCCACGCTCATCCTCGCCCTCCTCGCGCGTTTGTTCGCGCGCCTGTCGGCCTGGCGCCGCCGCAGCACCCTCGAGCGAGCCCGCGCCCGGCCGCCGGCGCCCGGAGCGGCCGATCTCGCCGCCTTCCTCGGCGAGACCTATCCCTTTACCCTGCTCCCCGTCGAGGAGCGCCGCGCCGTGGCGGAGGCCTTCGAGGTGGAGATGCACCCCGCCGGCGGAGTGTTGCTAAGGCCGGAGGACACGCGCCCCCTGCTGCGGGTGCTCTACGCCGGCCGTCTGTCCGCCTGCCGGGGCACGGAGCCTCGGCCGGTCACCCTCCACCCCGGCAGCATCTTTGGAGAGCAAAACCTGCTGCAAGACGGCGAGCCGACCGGCGAGATACGGGCCCAGACCGCGTGCGTCGTGCTCACCCTCTCGTCCGCCGCCTACGAACGTCACGTCTCCACCCACCTGCCCCCGCGCCGCCTCGAGGAGGCCGCGCGCAAGATGGCCTTTCTGCGCGACGTGCCCCTTTGCCGCCGCTGGCCCGGACCGGTGCTCGCGGCCCTGGCCCGGCGCGCGCAGGTGCAGAGCTTCCCCGCCGGCGCCACCCTCTTCGGCGGCGGCCGGGAAACCGCTTCTTTCCACCTGCTCGAGGCCGGCGAGCTTAGCGTCACCGGCGAAGGGCGTCGAATGGCCCGCCTCCTCCGCGGGGATTTTTTCGGCGAGCTGGGCCTGCTCGGGCAACCGGTCACGGACGCCGAGATCGTCGCCCAGCGACCGGGACGCTGCCTCGCGGTGCCGCGCCAGGATTTTCTCGTCTTCCTCGCGCACGACACCGAGGTGGCGCTGCAGTTCGAGCGGATAGCCTCGCGCCGCCTCGGCCGGCCGGTCTTCGGCGCCTAGTCGCGGCCCAGCGTGACCACGCACTCCAGGTGCCGGGTCTGCGGGAACAGATCGAAGGGCCGCACCGAACGCACCCCGAAGCCGGCGGCGGAAAACGCGCGCAGATCCCGCATCTGCGTGGCCGGATCGCAGGAAACGTAGACGACGGTACGCGGCCCGTATCCGAAAAGCTGCGACAAAAACGCCTCGTCGCAGCCCTTCCTCGGCGGGTCGATGATCACCGCGGTCTCGACCCCCGGCAGATCGAGGCCGGCGAAGATCGCGCTCGCGTCCCCGGCGCGAAAAGCGGCGTTCGCGATGCCGTTGGTCTCGGCGTTCTTCCGGGCGAAGGCCACGCTGCTCTCGCTGATCTCGACGCCCTCCACCCGCTCGAAGCTCCGGGCGGCGGCCAACGCGAAAAGCCCGCTGCCGCAGTAGGCGTCGACCAGATAACGCGCCCCGCCCGAGGCCGCCCGGCCGCGCACGTAGGCGGTGAAGGCGGGCAGGATGAAGGGATTGTTCTGGAAAAAATCACGGGCGAGAAAGGTCAGGCGCAGCGGTGGCGCGTCCGGCCTCTCCGGATCGGCCACGGTCTCGGTGACGACGGCATCGTAATCGGTGACGACCCGCCCCGACGCCTCGCGCAGCAGCAAGGTGCCGCCACGCTCGTTGGCCCCGGCGGCGGCGCGGGCGCGGATCCGCTCCCGCGCCGCGGCGAGCTCCCCGTTGATCGCCTCGGTGGCGATCGGACAGGCCGGCACGTCGAGCAGGTCGAAGCGCGTCCCCTGGCGCAAAAATCCGATGGGCAGCGCCCCGGCCTCCATGCCCGGCCGCGGGGGGTTGAAATGCGGCGTGATCTTCGAGCGATAGCCGAAATGGACCGGCGAGGGCTCGACCGGATCGACCGCGAACTCGATGCCCGCCATGTGGCGCAGCAGCTCCTCGACCTGGCGGCGTTTCCACTCCAGCTGCGCCGCGTAGTCGAGATGTTGATACTGACAGCCGCCGCAACGTCCGAAAAGGGGGCAGCGCGGCTCCACCCGCACGTCCGCGGGCCGCAAAACCTCGAGCAGGTCGGCCTCGGAGTAGTTCTTGTGGTTGCGAAAGACCCGCGCCCGCACCCGCTCGCCGGGCAGGGCGAAGGGCACCATCACCACCCAGCGCGCCTCGGGGTCTCCCGGCAGGGGCGCCCGGGCGAGGCCGGCGCCGAGATTGGTCAGCGTATGGATCTCCAGCTCCAACTCGGCGTGGTAGGCGAAAGGGTGCTCGTTGAACTTTGATTTTTTTCCCACGGGAGCGGGCTAGCACAGGCAAGCGGACGGCGCGCGCAAAAGGATTTTGTCTTTTATGGCGACGGCCCCTCGCTTCCGCTTCCCCCGTGGCATCCGACGTCGAAACCATCACCAGCCTCCAGAACCCGCGCGTGAAGCAGCTCGTGAAACTGCGCGACCGCCGGCCGCGCGACGAGGCGGGGGTCTTTCTGGTCGAGGGCTACCGCCAGATCCGCCGTGCGCTCGATCGCGGGGTCGCGCCCGTCGAGCTCTATTTCTGCCCCGAGTGGTACCCCGGCGCCCAGGGCAACGAGGACTCCCTGCTCGCCGACGCCGCGGCCGCGGGCGCGAAACTCTTCCGCCTGCACCGCGAGGCCTTCGCCAAGGTCGCCTACCGGGAACGGCCCGACGGCTTGCTCGCGGTCGCGCCACAGTGGCGTCGCGGGCTCGGGGATCTGGAGTCTCTGCTCGCCGCCAAGGCCGCCGCCTCCCCGGGGCACGCGCCCTTCCTCCTCGTGGTCGAGGCCATCGAAAAACCCGGCAACCTCGGCACCATCCTTCGCAGCGCGGACGCGGCGGGCACCGACGCGCTCATCGTTTGCGACCCCGTCACCGATCTCTTCAACCCGAACGTGGTCCGGGCCTCGACCGGCGTGCTCTTCGCCGTGCCGGTGATCACCGCGACCAGCGAGGAGGTGCGCGCCTGGCTGCGGGCCCACGGCATCCGCGCCGTCGCCACCACGCCCTCGGCCCAGGCCCTGCACACCGCGACGGATCTGCGCGGCCCGCTCGCCATCGTGATGGGCAGCGAACAGTACGGGCTGAGTGATTTCTGGCTGCGCGAAGCGGAGGAGCGGGTGCGTATCCCCATGGCGGGCCAGGCGGATTCGCTCAACGTGGCGATGGCCACGATCATCACGCTTTTCGAGGCGGTGCGCCAACGCGGCCCGGACCGCGCCTAGGAGTTGCCCGGGAAAGCATTCGTCCTGTGCCCGAGGCCGGAACCCGCTCGGTCCAGACGATCGAGGCGGAGCTTGCGCCGCGGGTTTCTCCCCCGCCGTGCGCGCAGGGTGCTTTTTTCCACCAGACCCAGCCGGGGAGGCGGCGAAAAAAGGCGAGGCGCCCGGGCGCTTGGCGTTGTGCCCGGCGCGGATTCATGCAAACCCCTTGCCTGTCGCCATGGTGCAGCATGCCAAATACTTGACCGCGCTCGGTTGCTGGCTGCTGGCGCTGGGAGGGCTGCGGGCGGACTCCCCCGCGCTCACCCCGGCTGATATCGTGTGGCTGGAAGACAATCCCC
>JBILUB010000092.1:0-8604 GCA_044371245.1 Opitutaceae bacterium | reverse complement strand
ATGAACCTGGTGGCGGAGCGCTGGCCCCTGGCGGAGTGGCGGGCCGGGCGGGTTGGGGTGGAGGAGGCTTGGCAGTCGGAGCAGACCCGCTGGCGTTCTGCGGGGGTGAGGCCTGCCAACCAGCCCCGTGCCCGGTTAAGCCAGTATCTCGCGTGGGTAAACGCCAGGCCCGACTGGCCCGACCGTCTGGCGGAGCTGGGTTTGGAGTGGGGGGCCGCTTGGGCGTGCGCGTCTGAAGCGGCGCGTGCGGCGGCGGACTCCACTCAGCGATCCCGCCGGCGGCGCGGACTGGCGATCGCCCACTGGCGCAAGCGATTGTCGGCTGAGGTGGCCGCGGGCTGCGTGGGTGGCACACGCATCGACACCCTGATTTGTGATTCGTGGCTGCCCCTCCTGGCGGCAAGGTTCTCTGCCGCCCCGGAAATGGATGCGACCATCTGGCAAAAATCATGGATGGATTGGCCGCCCGGCGACGCCCCATCGGAGTTGTTGCGTCTCGCCCGGGAATACGCGGTCGGAGCTGCGGGAGCGCCGAGTGGATTGCCGGTCGGAGATGTGCTCGGGCAGGGGGATCTGCAAGGGCTCTTGGGCTGGCTGTCGGGCATGTTCTCGCGAGGCGGCGAGTCGGAGTCCTCCGACGAGGGGCGCGGGACTTGACAGGGTTTTACCGGCTTCGCTTACTGACCCTTCGTTATCACAGTTCACTTTACGAGAAGTGGGGCGTTTGCCCGCTTTTTTTTTCTCTAACCACTTCCCTCAACGACCCTCATGAGCAGCGAAATTCTTACCGTCCTCGAATACATGGAGAAGGAACGGGGCATCGCGCGCGCCGATATGATCGCCGCGATTGTCAATGCCATCAAAGCGGCCGCCCTGAAGGGGGTTAACTCCGGGCAGGAGTTGAAGATCGAGATCAACCCGAAGAATGGTCAGCTGAAAGCCTGGTCCCTGCTCAAGGTCACCGATTCTGTCAGCGATCCGAAGCAGGAGATCGCGTTGGAGAAAGCTCAGTCGCTGAAGCCCGGTGTCCAAGTTGGCGAAATCATCGAGCGGGAGATCAATCCCGCCGAGCTCGGTCGTATCGCCGCCCAGACCGCCCGCCAGGCCGTGATGCAGAAACTTCGTCAGTTCGAAAAAGACCGGATCTACGACGACTACAAGGACATGGTCGGGAACATCGTCACCGGCACCGTTCGCCGCAAAGAGCGCAACGATGTGTTTGTTGACTTGGGCAAGTCCGAGGCGGTCTTGCCCGGCCGCGAGCAGGTGCCCGGTGAGGAGTACCAACCGGGAGACCGGATTCGCGCCATTTTGCTGGCGATCGAGAGCACCCCGCGCGGTCCCGAGCTCATCCTCTCCCGCGGCAGTCCGAAGTTTGTTCGCCGCTTGTTTGAGGTCGAGGTCGGTGAGATCGCCGACGGCACGGTCAAGATCGAGGCTTTCGCCCGTGAACCGGGTTACCGCACCAAGATCGCCGTCACCAGCAGCGACCCCAAGGTCGATCCGGTCGGCGCCTGCGTTGGCGCCCGCGGAGCGCGGGTCAAAACCATCGTCCGCGAGCTCAACGGCGAGAAAGTCGACATCATCAACTGGTTCTCCGACCCCAAGCAGATGGTGCTTGAAGCGCTGAAGCCCGCCGTACCGCGCGAGATCGTGCTCGATGAGCGTTCGAAGCGCATCCTGCTGCGCGTGGCGACCGAGGAGCTCGCGGTGGCGATCGGCAAAAAAGGCCAAAACGCCCGCCTCACCTCGCGGCTGATCGGCTGGCGGATCGACATCGAGGAGCATAAGACCGCCGTGGTCGATCCCCGCGCCCAGGCAGTCAAAGCCCTCGCCGACGCGCTAGGGGTCGATGCCGGTATCGCCGGCCGCCTCGTGGCCATCGGTATCAACTCTCCCGCCGCCTTCGAAGGGGTCGATGCCGATGCTCTCGTCGAAGCTGGATTCTCGACCGAAGAGGCCGCCAACATCCTCCATCGGGTGACCGGAGCCTGAGTAAGGCTTCAACAATCTGGTCACACCGTTTTTTCATCCCTTTCCGTAATCCCCGTCGTCCGCCGAATGAGTATCCGTATCCACGAACTAGCCAAACGTCACAACATGGAGGCCAAGGACATGTTGGCGCTGCTCAAGGAGCGGGGCTACGTGTCGGCGGATACCAAGTCCGTCTCCAGTACCGTCAACAAGATCTACGAGGCGGAGATCGACTCGGAATTTGCCGCCAAAAACGCGGCAACCGCGGTGTTCGCCGCGCCCGCCGCCGCTTCCTTGCCCGACCCTGCTGCTTCCGCTCGCGTACCGTCGGTCAAATCAGCCGAGGATGTCGTGCGTGAGAAGGCTGAATCCGCCGCGCGCGCCGCCGCCGAGGCGAAACCTCAGGCGCCCCAGCCATCGCCCGGCCCCGCGGCTCCCCCTGCGGCTCCCGCACCTGCCGCCCCGCTTCCGCCGCCCGCGCCAGTCTCACGCCCGCTCTCCACCCCGCCGGTGCCGCCGCCCCTCTCCCGCCCCCCCTCTGTGCCGCCGCCCGTCAGTGCGCCCCGGCCCTTGTCCATGCCCGCGGCTACAGCGCCGCGTCCGCCGGCGCCAATCGCCTCGCCCGGTCTCCGCGCGCCCACCCCCGCCGGTGGCCCGCCGCCCTCGGCTCCCCTTCGCCCGCCCGCGCCTGCGCCCGCCGCCCCGCTCGCCGCGCCGCTTGCTCCCCCGATTTCCGCTCCGGTTCCTGCTCCGGCCCTCTCCACGCCTCCGTTGCCGCCCCGCCCGCTGCCAGTGACCCCGGCGACCGCGAGTGCGCCCCGGGCGCTGCCTGTTTTCCCGATGGCGCCGGGCACACCTGGGGGCTCCCGCCCGGCAATGTCATTTGGCTCCACCGCCCCCGCGGTTTCCAGCGCGACTATCACCGAAGAAGGCGGCGTGAAAATCATTCACCTAAAGCCGCCGATCATCGTGCGCGATTTCGCCACGACCCTCGGCATGAAGCCCTTCAAGCTCATCTCCGAGCTCATGGAGGCGGGTATCTTCGCGTCGATCAACCAGTCGATCGATGAACAGGTCGCCGCCAAAGTCGCGGAAAAGCACGGGTTTCTCCTCGAGATCAAGCACCGCGGCGAAACCGCCCAGCCGCAGGTCAGCAAGAAGGACAAAGAGGCCGAACGCGTTCGCAAGGAAGCCGAGGACGAGGTCAAAAACCTCGCACCGCGCCCCCCTGTCGTCTGCATCCTCGGCCACGTCGACCACGGCAAGACCTCCCTGCTCGATGCGATCCGCAAGGCCAACGTCGCGAGCGGCGAGGCCGGCGGCATCACGCAGCACATCGGCGCCTACCAGGTGGAACACCAGGGCCGGCGTATCACCTTTTTAGACACGCCGGGTCACGCCGCATTCAACAAGATGCGGGCGCGTGGCGCCTCGGTCACGGATGTGGCCATCCTCGTCGTCGCAGCCGACGACGGCTTCATGCCCCAAACGGACGAGGCTTTGAAACACGCCCAATCCGCCGCGGTCACCACCATGGTCGCGGTCAACAAGATGGACGTGAAGGGAGCCAACCTCGACCGCGTCAAACAACAGATGCAGGAGCGGAACATCGCCCCCGAAGACTGGGGTGGCGAGACGGTCACCGTCCCCGTGTCCGCGCTCAAAGGCACCGGGCTGTCGGAGTTGCTCGATATGATTCTGCTCCAGGCCGACGTTCTCGAACTACGCGCCAATCCCAAATCCGAGGCCTCGGGTATCGTGATCGAGTCGCAGGTCGACGTCGGTCGTGGGCCGCTCGCCACGCTGCTCGTGCAGCGCGGCACGCTTAAACTCGGTGATGCCCTGGTGTGCGGTTCCCAGTGGTGCAAGGTCCGGGCGATGTTCGACGACAAGGGCGAAAACATCAAAGAGGCCCCGCCCTCGGCTCCAGTGCGCGTGATCGGCTGGTCCGGCGCGCCCGACAGCGGCGCCCAGTTCCGCGTCGTGAAAAACAACCGCGAGGCGGAGCACCTCGCCGAAGAAGAGCAGATGCGTCTCAAAAAGGTGGCGACCACGTCCGCTGCGGCGCCGAAAAACGTGTCCGTTGACCAACTGTTTGCCGACATCGCGGCCGTCCAAAACAAGGTCCTCAAAGTCATCATCAAGACGGATGTCTTTGGTTCGACCGAGGCGGTGCGCCACGTCCTCGAGGGCATCAAGTCCGCGAAGGTATCCCTCGAGATCGTGTCCACCGACGTCGGACTTGTCACCAAAAACGACGTGCTGATGGCCGGCACCGGCGGAGCGGTAATCCTCGGCTTCAACACCAAGCTGGAGACCGGGGTTACCCCCTTGGCGAAGCATCATGGGGTGCGCATCGAGACCTTCGGTATCATCTATGAACTCGCCGACAAGGTGAAGGAGATGATGGCCGATCTGCTCGACCCCGACCTCAAGGAAGTGAAACTCGGGGCGGCCGAGGTCCGGGCGACCTTCCCCTTGGCCAAGGGCTTCGTCGCGGGCTGTCTCGTCACCGAAGGCAAGATCACGCGCAACGCCTCCGCCCGACTGCGGCGCAAGCGCGAGATCGTGTACGAAGGAAAAATCGCCACCCTCAAGCGCTTCAAAGATGATGCCAACGAGGTCCGGGCGGGCCTCGAGTGCGGCATCAAGCTGGATGATTTCAACGGCTACGATAACGGCGATATCATCGAAGTTTACGAAGTCCAAAAGGTACGGGCGTCCCTCTGACGTCCGTACCGTCCTCTCGTCCGTCCCCGTATCGCTCGGTAGTTCGAAGCAGTTTAAAAACCTGACTCGGGCTGCGAGCGTTGCGGGCTGGGACAATCCACCCTTATCGCCATGTCCTCCACCCGCATTCTCCGCGTCAACGAACTGCTGCAGCGCGAACTGAGCGCTCTGCTGCGCCGACGCTACAAGGACGATGCGGCGCCGATCACCATCACCGCCGTCGAAGTGACGCCCGACACGCGCGAGGGCCGGGTGTTTGTCTCCGTCACCGGCGATGAAGAGCAGTCCGCCGATCGTCTGAAATGGCTGAGAAAACACGCCAAGGAACTTCGTCTCGCGCTCGGCGAGATCATCATCCTCAAGCACATGCCGGTCCTCACCTACGAACTTGATACCGTGGTGGATCGAGGTAACCGAATCCTCGGCCTGCTCGACGAGATCACGGAGGCGGAGAAAAAGAAATCAACCTGACCCCGGGTTCTTCGACGTCGACCGCATTTCTCGTTGATCCCGCGGAGGGCCACCATCGGCCACCCGGCCCACGACTCCGCCCCTCCAGATCCCTCATCCGACGTGTCCCTCCTGTATCCGAATCTTAAGGACGACTTTTCCCGGCTGCTCGCCGCCTGCGGCTCCCGGCCGCTGGTGGTGGTCGGCCACGCCCGGCCCGATGGCGATTGCATCGGATCCCAGGTCGCGCTCTGCCGCCTACTGCGGGCCCGCGGAGCCGACGTGGTCTGCTCCAATCCCGATCCCGTACCGCGCCGTCTCACCTACCTCCTGGCTCCCGACACGCCCTTCCTTCCGCTGGAGACCGTGCTCGCCGAGGGGCGCTCCGCCATCTTTGTCGACTGCGCCGACCGTCAGCGGGCGGGAACTCGCTTTGCCGAGGCCTTTCCTCGTCCGCTCGGCAATATCGATCACCACCTGTCCAATCCCGGCTACGCCGAGTACAATCTGGTCGATACCCCCAGTGCGGCCACCGCCGAGATCCTGGCCGGATTAATCCGAGATGCCGGGCTGCCCTTGGACCCGGTCATCGCCTCCGGACTCTACGCGGGCATCGCGACCGACACTGGCCAGTTCCGATTTTCCGCGACCACGGAACGCACCTTCATCCTTGCCGCGGCCCTGGTGGCGGCCGGCGCCGACCCGGCCCGCCTCGGCCTCGAGATCTACGAGCGGGAGAGCCCGGGCAAGCTGCAGCTCTTGCAGCGGTTTCTCGGTAGTCTCGAACTTTTCGCGGACGGCCGCGTGTGCTTGGGCCTGCTGCCCGAGGGGATTTATGAACAGACCGGCACCAGCACCGAAGACGCCGAGGGACTGGTGGACTACGCCCGTTCGATCGAGGGCGTGCAAATCGGCGCCCTGATCGAGCTGCGCAACGGCGCGATCAAAGGCAGCCTGCGCGCGAAACACGCCGCCTATCGCGTCGATCGCATCGCCGCCCGTTTCAACGGCGGCGGGCATGCGTGTGCGGCCGGGCTGAACGTGAAGGGCGAGTCGCTCGCCGCGTTTCTCCCCCGCCTGCGGACCGCGCTCGCCGAGCAAGTCGCTTCCGTCGAAATCGCCGCCGCCTCGCGTACCTGAACCCGCTTTTGGCCTTCGGCGCATATCCGGGATCTCCGCCATGTCCCGTCGAGCCCGTCCCATTTCATTACCCGCCTCATGATCGCCCGCACCTCCGCTCCTGAATTCGACGGCGTTCTCCTGATCGACAAACCCGGGGCCCACACCTCGCACGACGTCGTCGCCCGCGTGCGCGGCATTCTCAAAATGAAACGCGTCGGGCACGCGGGCACGCTGGATCCGATGGCGACTGGCCTGCTCGTCATCCTGCTGGGTAAAGCGACCAAACTTTCCCAGTATCTGATGAGCGTGGACAAATGCTACTCGGGCACCGTCAACCTGGGCGCCATCACCAATACGCAGGATGCCGAGGGCGAAATTTTGGAAACCCGGCCAGTGCCGGCTTTTTCCGAGGACCAGATTCGCGGCGCGCTCGGTTCGATGATCGGAGACCAGTACCAGACCCCGCCGATGTTTTCGGCGATCAAGATCAAGGGCCAACCGCTCTACAAGGCCGCCCGGGCGGGAGAGGAGATTGAACGTGAGCCGCGCTTTATCCGCGTACGCCGCTTTGAGCTCACCCGCTGGTCACCGCCGAGCGCACTCGATTTTGTTGTGGACTGCACGAAGGGTACCTACGTCCGCACCCTCGCGCATGATCTCGGGCAGCGACTAGGATGCGGAGCCCACCTCGGAGCGTTGCGCCGCCTCTCGTCTGGTCAGTTGCATGTTGATCGCGCGGTCACGCTAGAAACCCTGCAAAAAATGAGTCCGGCGGAGGTGCAGGCCTGTCTCGTCCCGGGACATGCAGCCGCCCCGGTGGTGGCGCTCGGTTAGTGAGCCCGACCTGGGGCAAGGTGGTCGGGGTGTCCGCGTGCGTGCGCAGAACGAGCTGGCTCCCTCGACACGGCCGAAATCGGCCGATAGTCGCGATGATTACACTGGCGGTGCGCCCGGGCAGAACATGAGCATCCAAGACCGCTCAAATGGCTCTGACTTTTGAAGGTCTCTCCACGGCCGCCACTCTCGCTAAGCGAAGACCGCTGCACCTCGCGATCGGCATGTTTGACGGAGTGCATCTCGGGCACCAAGCCGTGATCCGGTTCGCGGTCCAAGCCGCCCAGCGCAGTGGGGGAGTGTCGGCTGTGCTCACCTTTGATCCCCATCCGAGCAGACTTTTCCGTCCGGATGATCCCGTGAAGATGATCTTGGATCGAGACCGTCGGGTAAACGCGTTGTCCGCGCTCGGGGTCGACGCGGTCATCGTACAGACCTTTGATCGGGACTACGCGGGAACTCAGGCGTCCGAGTTTTTGCCGCATCTGCGCTCGAGCCTTCCGGGACTCCATACCGTCTATGTTGGTGAGAACTGGCGCTTCGGACGGGGCCGCGAGGGGGATGTGGATTTCCTGATCACCGAGGCCCGGAAGCTGGGTCTGCATGTGGTGAGCGCGCCGCGGATCAACGCGGATGGGGAACCCATCAGCAGCACCCGAATCCGGGGCTTGTTGGGTGAGGGCAAGATAAGGGCCGCGAACGTCTTGCTGGGGCGCGCCTACGCGAGCGACGGCTTGGTGGAACCGGGAAAACGCATCGGGCGGACGATCGGGTTTCCCACGCTCAATCTTTCCTGGGTGCCGGATCTTCGGCCCCGCTTCGGCGTGTATGTGGTCTCGATTGAGAGCTTGGATGTGGCGGCGCCGGGGCGGAAACGAGCCGGGGTGGCCAACTACGGGCTTCGGCCCACGGTGGAGAAAGGGGTGGAGCCCCTGCTGGAAGTGCACGTTTTGGGGATTGAGTGCCCCTTTGAGACCGGAAGCCGAGTGAGGGTGGAGTGGCTCGATTTTCTTCGGGGAGAGCGACGCTTCGAAAATCTGGAGGCTCTGCGTCTTCAGATCGGCCGTGATCGTGAACAAGCGGAGACTTGGTTCGCGAAAGCGCCATCGGTCTAGAGAAGGCGCTGCGGGTGCCCTTGGTTCGCCCACGCGAAAACCATGCTCAAAGGGCCTGCGGATGATCCCGGCCCTGGGACGTTTTCACCATAGCGAAGCTGGGATCGTAGAGCGTGGGGCTCTCCTTGGCGGGAAAGATGAGCAACTGCTGGCCAACGACGTTCATGTCGCCCCGTGGGAGTCTGAGGTGCCGTGGTCGCGACTCAACAGGCCGGCGCGGTTGTGGATTCCGAGCTCCATAGGTTGGGCGAAAGATTCCCGTCTTGATGGTGGTCGCAGGGATTCGTCGGAGCCCCAACTCGTGATGTGCCTCGCTTACTGGCAAATTCGGATTCGGGGCCATTCTTCCCTATGAAGAAATGGCGGGATGGACGGGACT
>JBILUB010000091.1:0-8637 GCA_044371245.1 Opitutaceae bacterium | reverse complement strand
CGCCGAGGTAGGCTCCGATCGCCGCATTGATCAGGGTGAGCGCGAGGGCGAGCGCGTTGAGGACGAGTCCCAGCAGTGCGCGCCCTCGGCCGCCTGCGCGGCGGGCTTTTAACGCGGAGACGAGTCCCCACACCGCGAGGGGGAGACCGATCAGGGGGATCAGCCAGGTGAGGAGATTGATCCAGCCCAGAACGAGCGCGCGTGTCTCACCGGGCACGGCGTCGGGCTCGGGCACAAGAGAAGCCGCAAGGGGCCGCGAGCGCTCAGCTTCGGCCTGTGGCAGTGGTGGCGGGCTGCCTTCAGGCGGGGGAAACTCGACGTGTACGGGTATCCAATCGGACAGACCCGGACGCCAGAGGAGGTCATCGTGGGCGATCACCCCGGCCTCCAGTTGCACGCGTATCTCGGGTGCTTCGAAGGGGCCGAGTTTGGCGCCGTTTTTGCCGATGTAGTATCGCATCGCCTCCGGTCTGGCGCGGGATCGCGCGCAGGGAAAACGCAAAAACCCGCGTCCGGAGATCGGACGCGGGTCGGAGGCAAGCCAGGAGGGTAAGCGCGAGAGGGCTGGTTCGGACGCAGCTTGCCGGGGGGCTGCTGGGTTTAAGATCAGGAGAGAGCCGCGTGGTAGTTTTTCTCCGCGGCGTCCCAGTCCACGAGATTCCAGAAAGCGGCGATGTAGTCGGGGCGGCGGTTCTGATAAATCAGGTAGTAGGCGTGCTCCCAGACGTCGAGGCCGAGGACGGGTTTGCCCTCGATGCCGGCGACGGCTTTGCCCATCAGCGGGCTGTCCTGGTTGGCGGTGGAGCCGACCGCGAGTTTCTTATCCGCGGTGACCAGGAGCCAGGCCCAACCGGAGCCGAAGCGGGTGGCGCCGGCTTTGGCGAACTCTTCCTTGAACTTATCGAAGCTTCCGAAGGTGGAGTCGATGGCGGCGGCGAGTTGGCCCTTGGGAGCGCCGCCCTTACCGGGGCCGAGGATGGTCCAGAAGAAGGCATGGTTGGCGTGGCCACCGGCGTTGTTGCGCACGCCGCCGCGGATGGCCTCCGGGACTTGGGAAAGATCCGCGATCAATTTCTCCACCGGCAGTGCGGCGAGGGCGGGGTGGTCTTTCAGGAGGTTGTTCGCGTTGGTGATGTAGGCCTGGTGGTGCTTGGTGTGGTGGATCTCCATCGTCTTGGCGTCGATGTGGGGGACAAGGGCGTCCTGGGCGTAGGGGAGTTTCGGTAGTTCGTAGGCCATGATGAGAAGAGGTTGAAGGGAGGAGGGATTAGTGAGTCAGGAAAACGCGGCGGAAGGTGCGCGGAGGGTGCTGCGGCGTCAACCGCCGGGCGCGATTGAGGCTCGGGAGGAAGGTGCGGGTCTGGCGTCGGGCAGGGGACCGGGCGCGAGGGGACCGCTGGTCGTGACAGCTCGGAGCCCGATGGTCCGAGGTGGGATTGGTCAGCGGCGGACCGGTAGGCCCTGCGCGGCTAGGTGGTCCTTGACCTGGCCGACGGTGAGGGTGCCGAAGTGGAAGAGGCTGGCGGCGAGCACGGCGCTGGCGTGGCCGTCGCGAATGACTTCGGCAAAGTGTTCGAGGCGTCCGGCTCCGCCGCTGGCGATCACCGGCACACTGACCGCATCGCTGACGGCGCGGGTGAGCGGGGAATCGAAGCCGGCGAGAGTGCCGTCGGCGTCCATCGAGGTGAGCAGAATCTCGCCGGCGCCGAGGGCGACGGCCTGCTCGGCCCATTTGACGGCGTCGAGCTCGGTGCGGTTGCGGCCGCCGTGGGTATAGACGCGCCAACTACGGCCGTCGGGTGCGCGTTTGGCGTCGATCGCGAGCACGATGCACTGGGCCCCGAAGCGGTCGGAGGCGCGGCGAATGAGCTCGGGGTCCTTGATCGCGGCGGTGTTGAGCGAGACTTTGTCGGCGCCGCTTTTCAGCATGGCTTCGATGTCCGCGACGGAGCGAAGGCCACCGCCGACGGTGAGGGGCATGAAGCACTGCTCGGCGGTGCGGGCGACGACATCGTGCATGATGCCACGGCCGTCTGAGGAGGCGGTGATGTCGAGAAAGACGAGCTCGTCGGCCCCCTGGGAGTCGTAGGCCTTGGCCGACTCCACCGGGTCGCCGGCGTCACGGAGCTCAAGAAACTTTATGCCTTTGACGACGCGGCCGGCGTGGACGTCGAGGCAGGGGATGACACGTCGCGAGAGCATCGGGTTGAGGTTTTCTCGGTCTACAAGCGGGGGTCGTGAAACCGGGTCCCCGGCTGTGCGGGGGCTCGGGTGAAGAGGGGCCAGGGGCCTCCCGGCCGGCGGAGCGCGGACCCGGCTGCTCAGCCGTCGAGTTGGGCGATTTCGGGTTCGAAATTGACGATGAAGCGATAGGTCTGGCCCGGTCGCATGACGAGCGGGTGATCGCGCATCAGGGTCTGGATGTAGTGGATCTTGCCGAAGTTTGTGCGGTGTTGGGGATCGTCGGTGACGACCTCGGTCTCGAGCCAGACGCCTTGGAAGTCGTCTTTCTGGACGGTGCAGCGGTGGCCGTTTTGGCCGAGGGCGGGCATGCCGACGACGCGGTAGCGGGAGTGCGGCGCGGCGATCGCGATCTGGTAGCGGAAGCGGTCGAGGTTGACCTGCTGTTTGACGGTGAAGGCGTACTCGACGGAGATCTGCGGGCCGCTGAAGGTCCACTGGACTTTGGCGGTGCCGAGGCCTTTCTGAATCTCTTCGTTCACGTTGATCAGCTCGGGCTGCTCGTACCGGAAGAAGAAGCTGTTGCGCAGTCCGAGGCCGGTGACGGCGTTGCGTCCGTAGAAGGCCGGCACGACGACTTGGTCGCCGAAGGTGAGCTCGGGGGTGAGGATCGGCGCGTAGATGTTGTTGGGCCAGTCGAAGACGCCGGGGGAGTGGGGGAAGGGGAGCGAGTCGGCGGTGAGGTGGGCGCCGGTGCCGACGAGTGGGATCTGGGCGTGGAGGCCGGACTCGGCGTTGCGGTAGAGGAAGAGGCCCTGCTCTTTTTTGGAGGATTTGTCGAAAATGACGAAGCGGGCCACGCTGCGGGCGGTCTCGGGTTTGCCGGTGGAGCCGGAGCCGATGGGCATGCCGGCGGCCTTGGCCAAGCGGGACCACTGGCAGAGGTAGCGGGCGGCGTCGAAGTTGGCCATGCGCGTGGTGTGGTGCGCGTAGGCGGTGCGTTCGGTGTCGCGGAGGTCGAGGAAGCCGTGTTCCTGATCGAGGTAGGTCTGATAGAAGAAGACGAAGAGCCGGCGGAGCAGGTCGAAGTACTTGGGTTTGTCGCTATCGGCGATCCAGCCGTCGCGCAGGCCCTGGAGGATGAGGGAGACGCAGTGCATCTGGCCGTAGACGCCGGCCGCGCGTCCGAAGGCCCAGCCCAGGCCGTCGGCGCGGACGAGATCGGGCATCATCTTGATGTACTTCTCCGCGTAGGTGCGAAGGGTGGGGAGTTTGCGGTCGCGCACGCCGGAGTTGGCGTGGAGCTGGAGGGCGGAGCGGATGAAGACAAAGTTCATCACGCCGTAGAGGTTGAAGTTGCCGCCCAGGCCGGTGGTCGCGTCGTCGAAGAAGCCGGTGGAGGAGGTCTTGTTGATGCGCTCCACCATGCGCTCGATCAGGCTCGAGGTTTCGTCTTTTTTGGAGAGGCCGAGGGAGAAACGAGCCACGGCTTTGGCGATGTTGAAGGCCTGCCAGTGGTTGTCGTAGTCGGAGCGCTGAAGGAGGGCCTTGTCGATGCGCTCTCGGGTCTCGTCGACCAGGCGCTCCCAGACGGGGTTGCGCTCCTTGGAGGGGCCGAAGCAGAGGAGGCCGAGGGCGGCGTAGGCGAGGCCGTTTTCCTGCGGGGGCTCGGTGAACATCTGCGCGGTGATGCAGCGCGCCGCGAGATCGATGAGGTCGTAGCCTTTAAGCGTGCTCTCGCCGGTCGCGCGGTAGTACTCGCCGAGGGTGAAGGCGACGTGGCCCGGCTCGTCGGGGCGGGGATCCTCCCCGGGTGCGGGAAGGATGGAGCCGTCGGGCTGGATGGCGTCCAGGTTGTGGCCCAACATCGAACGGGCCATGTCGAGACACTGCTCGGAGAAGCTATGCATTGCGCGGTAGGAAGGATCGAGGAGAACGGTCGAACGAGACGTGTGGCGGTCGCGTCCGGAGACGGACGCGTCGCGAGTAAAGGCGAGAGCGTGGGGCGCGGCGGCGAGGGGCCGCAAGTGCGGATTTGGGCGCCGGGGTAAATGAAAACACGAGGCGAGTAGGATCAGGGGCCATGCAGTTGCCCCGCGCAGGGTTCAGTGTCCGTCTCCGCCGGGATGGGCGAGGATGAGCGCTGGCCGGGCCGCGGCGGTGCTTCGGGACCGGCTCGCCGATTTGGCGCAGGCCTGCGCGTGCCCCCTGGCGGCTTTGCCTCAACGGCCGATCAGCTTGATGAATTCGTCGTTTGTCTTGGTTTTGGACAGACGGGAAATGGCCGTCTCGCAGGCTTCCTCGATTTTCGCCTGCACGAGGGCGCGGCGGAAGAAGTGGATGGTTTCGAGTCGTTTCGATTCCACGAGAAGCTCCTCTTTTCGGGTGCCGGAGGCCTGGATGTTGACCGCGGGCCAGAGTCGGAGTTCGGCGCATTTGCGATCGAGGATGAGGTCGCTGTTGCCGGTGCCTTTGAACTCCTGGAAAATCACGTCGTCCATGCGCGAGCCGGTCTCGACCAGAATGGAGGCGATGATGGTGAGCGAGCCGGCTTCCTCGGTGCGGCGAGCGCTGGCGAAGAGTTGGCGGGGTTTTTCGAGGGCGCGGACATCGAGACCGCCGGAGCCGGTGCGGCCCGAGTTTTTCGCGGTGTTGTGCGCGCGGGACAGGCGGGTCAAGGAATCGATAAAGAGGACCACGTCGCGACCGACCTCCACCAGGCGGCGGGCGCGTTCGATGGCGAGGTCGGCCACGCGGATGTGGTTTTCCACCGGGTCGTCGTTGGACGAGGCCCAGACCTCGGCGCCGGCGACGTTGCGGCGGAAATCGGTGACTTCCTCCGGCCGCTCGTCGACCAGCAGAATCATGACCTGGCACTCGGGATGGTTTTCGATCACGCCGAGCGCCATGTCGCGCAGCAGGGTGGTTTTACCGGTGCGGGGCGGCGCCACGATGAGTCCGCGGGTGCCTTTGCCGATCGGGCAGAAGAGGTCGACCACGCGGGTGGTCAGGCGGCCGTCCTTGGTCTCGAGCTTGAGCTGTTGATCGGGGGAGACGGTGGTCAGCTGGGTGAAGTCGAGTTTACGGAAACGATCTTCGACCTCGATGCCGTCGACGGCCTCGATGTACTTCATCTTTGGATTGGGGAAGCGGCCTTCGGGCGGGAAGGCCGTGCCGCGCACGATGCTGCCTTGTTTGAGGCGGAAGCGGCGTATCATCTCCTTGGGGACAAAGGTATCCGCCGGGCGGCGACGGCCGTTTTTCGTCGGGTCGAGCAGGGCGCCATTACCGCCGCGCACGTTGTCGATATCGAGGATGCCTTCGACTTGGAGCAAATTCTCCACCGCGGGCGGCGGCGGGGCCGGGGGCTTGGGCGACGGCTGAGCGGACGCGGGTGTGGCCACTGCCGGTGCGGCCGTCGTGGGAGCCGGGGCCCTCGCCGGAGCCGCGGGTTGGGGCGCGGGCGGGTTGATCGCGGCAGCGGGACCGCCGGAGGGAGGGGTGGGGTGCGGGGGCAGGGCTTGGGCCGCGGCCGCGGCGGCGAGAATAGCCTGGGCGGCCGCGATCACCTCCGCGCTCGGCATCGCACCGTGGACGAGCGGGGCGAAGGCGGGCGGCGCCGCCGGCGAGGCGGCCGGCGCCGGTGCTGGCGCGGGGGTATCGGCCAAAAGTAGTTCTTGGGGGGCGACGTCGACCGGAGCGGCGATTTTTTTGGCCGGGCCCCGGCGGGCGGAGGTTTTTTTTGCGGGCATGTAGAAGGTGGCGGACGAAGGGTGGCGGACTGGGTAAACAGACCGGCGCGCGGGGCGTCGGTCGGGTGCTTGACGCTGCGCAAAGCGGTCAGGATAAGGGACGCGCGTTTTTCCTTATCGCGCCCAAAAGCGGCGCGTCGCGAGACCCCAAACCCAAACAGCACCTCAACGTGTCGGATCAAAACATCACTTCCGTGTCCCGTGAAAAACGGGTGTTTAAACCAACTGCTGAGTTCCAGCGCCAAGCTAACCTTGGCAGTATGTCGGCTTACAAGAAGCTCCACGCCGAATCTGTCAATGCTCCAGAAACCTTCTGGAAACGCATGGCCAACGAGCACCTGGTCTGGCGCAAGCCCTTCAAGAAGGTGCTGCAGTGGAAGGCGCCCTTCGCCAAATGGTTTGTCGGCGGCGCGCTGAATGTGGCGGAAAACTGCATCGATCGCCATCTCGGCAGCGCCCGCGAAAACCAGGCGGCGCTGATTTTCGAGGGGGAGCCGGGCGATGTGCGGACGATCACTTACAAGCAGCTCCATCTTCACGTCTGCCGGCTCGCGCACGTCTTTGAGAATCTCGGCGTGGGCAAGGGCGATCGAGTCGCCATCTACATGCCGATGATCCCTGAGGCGGTGGTCGCCATGCTCGCCTGCGCCCGGGTCGGTGCGGTTCACACCGTGGTGTTTGGCGGATTCTCGCCGGAGGCGCTGAAGGATCGGATCAACGATTGCCAGGCCAAGCTGGTCATCACGGCCGACGGGGGCTGGCGGCGGGGCAAGATCATCGAGCTCAAGTCGGCCGTCGACAAGGCGGTGGCCGGCGCTCCCTGCGTGCAGGCGGTGCTCGTGGTCAAGCGCACCGGACAGCCGGTCGCCATGCACGAGGGGCGGGATATCTGGTGGCACGACGCGTGGAAGGGCGGACCGAATCACCACAAGGCGAAGGCCTTCGACGCCGAGCACCCGCTCTTCATCCTCTACACCTCAGGCTCGACGGGAAAACCGAAGGGGGTGCTCCACACCTCCGCCGGCTATCTCCTGGGCGCGAAGTTGTCCTCCCACTTCGTTTTCGACCTCAAGCCCAACGACCGCTACTTCTGCTCCGCCGACATCGGCTGGATCACCGGCCACAGCTATGTCGTCTACGGTTTGCTCTCGAATGGTTCGACTGTGTTTCTCTACGAGGGCGCTCCGAATCAGCCCGAGCCCGACCGCTTCTGGGAGATGATCGATCGGCATAGTATCACGATTTTGTATACGGCGCCGACCGCGATCCGGGCCTTCATGCGCTGGGGGGACAACTACGTCCTGCGCCATCGTCTCGACTCGCTCCGTCTGCTCGGCAGCGTGGGCGAGCCGATCAATCCCGAAGCCTGGATGTGGTACCACAAGTTGATCGGCAAGGGGCGTTGCCCGATCGTCGACACGTGGTGGCAGACCGAGACCGGCTCCATCATGATCACGCCCCTCCCGGGCATCACTCCGACCAAGCCGGGATCCGCCACGCTCCCCTTCTTCGGCGTCAAGCCCATGGTTGTCGACGAGCATGGCAAAGAGGTGCCGCGCGACCATGGCGGTAAACTTGTCATCACCCAGCCCTGGCCCTCGATGCTGCGCACCCTCTGGAATGACGCGCCCCGGTTTAAACAAGCTTACTTCTCCGAGTTCCCCCAGCGCCCGGATTGGTACTTCACCGGCGATGGCGCCCGGCAGGACAAAGACGGCTACTTCTGGATCGTGGGCCGCATCGACGATGTGTTGAACATCTCCGGTCACCGCATCGGCACGGCGGAGATCGAAAGCGCGCTGGTCTCGCACCCCGCGGTGGCCGAGGCCGCGGCCGTGGGCAAACCCGATGAGTTGAAGGGCCAGTCGCTCGTGGTTTTTGTCTCCCTAAAAAGCGGCCACAGCGCCTCGGATGAGCTCAAGGAGCAACTGCGCGCGCACGTCGGCAAGGAGATCGGATCCCTCGCCAAGCCCGATCAGGTGCGCTTTGCCGCGGCCCTGCCGAAGACTCGGTCCGGGAAAATCATGCGTCGTATCCTCAAACAAATCGCCGCCGGCGGCGAGGTGAAGGGCGACACCAGCACGCTCGAGGACTTCTCCGTCGTCGCCAGCCTCCAGGCGGAGGACTGAGCGCGACTCCCCCCGCCCGTCCTAGACCGGGTCGGCGAAGTAAACCCATCCTGCGCGCAAACCAGAGGAGAAACGCGCCGGGCCCGCGTTGCCCTCGGCGGCATGGACCGCTGGTCCACTTCCGCCTTGGTCGCCTCGGCCGAGCGCGTTTCTCCTCTGGCGTACGACGGGTCTAATCCCCCGACACGGCCTAGAACAGACGCAGCAAAGCCCGACGGCCGACATCGACCAGCACGTCCCGCGTGGCCGGCGGGCGCGGGAGGCGACGCAGCAGGCGTCCGTCCTCCGCGAATACGCCGAGCGCCGAGTGATCTGCGAGCGAGGCGTAGAGCTCCCGCCGGTCGGGATCGAAACCGAGCGACACGCCGTCGACCGGCAGTTCCAGCGGGATCTCCCCTCGCGCCGCCCCCGTTTCGTCGAACCGCAGCACGCGTCGACTTCGCGCGGCCTCAAGCACGAGAAACTCCCCCCGCACCGGATCGTGGGCCACGCCGGTCGGCCCCGCGCTTAATCCGGCGAGCGGCACCGAGCGTTCGAAGCGCCCCTGGGCATCGGTCTCGATCAGCGTCGCCGCT
>JBILUB010000090.1:0-8702 GCA_044371245.1 Opitutaceae bacterium | reverse complement strand
GTGGCGTACCGGGGGGTGGCGCGGGGGAAGGAGGCCGGAGAGGTCGGGGGGGAGCAGGTGGACGCGGAGGGGGGCACAGGCGTGATCGGGCAGGCGGAGGCCGGCGGCGAGGCGGGCGAGGCTGTCGGGGTGGGGGATGCGTTCGACGAGGGCCCAGTATTCGCGTTCGTGGGCGTGGCGTGGGTCGAGGAGGCGGGTGTTGAGGCCTGGTTCGTCGGAGAGGAGGAGGAGGCCTTCGCTGTCGGCGTCGAGGCGTCCGAGGGGGTAGACCTGGGGTGGGGGGCGGGGGGTGAGTGCGGCGAGGGTGGACCAACGCGAGCCGGGCTCGGGTGTGAATTGGGAGAGGGTGCCGTAGGGTTTGTGGAGCGCGAGCAGCACGGCGGGCGTTTTGGGGGCGGGGGCGGCCGATGTCCAACGGCCATTATCCGATTGTCGGCTGGCGTGCGGGGGCGGGTGGTGTTGTTTGCCCTGAACTTTTCCCCACCATGCGTGCGATCCAGTTTACCGCCGTCCAGCAGCTCGAAGTCCGTGAGGTCGCCGATCCGGTGCCGGCGGCGGGGGAGGTGGTGGTGCGGATCGAGGCGGCGGCGCTGAATCATCGGGACCTGTGGATCAAGCAAGGTCAGTACGCGGGTTTGCGTTTCCCGTGCATCCCCGGTTCCGACGGGGTCGGGGTGGTCGAGGAATTGGGGGCGGGGGTGGAGGCCGCGTGGTTGGGGCGGCGGGTTTTGATCAATCCGGCTTTTGGCTGGGGTGGGCAGGAGGCTGCGCAGGGGCCGGAGTTCAGCATCCTGGGTCTGCCGCGGGAGGGGACTTTGGCGGAGCGGATCGCGGTGCCGGTCGGGCAACTGGCGGGGGTGCCGGAGCATCTCGACGAGGTGGAGGCGGCGGCTCTGCCTTTGGCGGGTTTGACGGCGTGGCGGGCTTTACGGGTGCGGGCGGGTTTGCGTGCGGGGGAGCGGGTCTTGGTGAACGGAGTGGGGGGCGGCACGGCCTTGTTCGCGGCGCAGTTTGCGGTCGAGGCGGGGGCGGAGCTTTGGGTGAGCTCTTCGAGTCGGGAAAAACTCGATCGGGCGCGGGTCTTGGGGGCGCGCGGGGGTTTCGACTACACGCGGGAGGGCTGGGCGGAGGAGGCGCGCGCGGAGCTGGGGGGGCGGGGTTTTGATGTGATCGTGGACAGCGCCGGGGGGCGGGGTTTTGAGGCGCTGGTCGATTTGGCGGAACCGGGCGGACGGATCGTCTTTTTCGGGGCGACGCGGGGAAATCCCGAGCCGTTGCCGTGGCGCAAGGTGTTTTGGCGCCAGATCAGTCTGCTGGGCTCCACGATGGGCTCGCCGGCGGATTGGGGGGCGATGCTGGACGCGGTGGCGCGGGCGAGGCTGCGTCCGGTGGTGGACCACGTTTTCCCTTTTGCCCGGGCGGGGGAGGCTTTTGCGCGGATGGAGGCGGGAGCGCAGTTTGGCAAAATCGTGCTGAAACCCTGAGCGCCGGCGGGCGTCACATGCCCGAGGTTGCCAAAGGGCCTCGCCCCTGCCTCCTTTTAAATTTCGTTTTTCCGATGAAAGCTTTCGTCCGCAGCGTCCTGGCCCTGGTGGCCGTCCTCAGCTCCGGCGGCGCGCTGGGCGCCGTGGGTCTGCAAAATTTACTGGATCGCAACCCCTTCGCACCGTCGGGGCAGGCCGCGGTCACGGGGACTCCGGCCGAGCAGGGAGTCTTGGAGCTGCGTGGTGTGGTGACCGACGCGACGGGCACGGCCTACAGCATCTTTGACGCGTCGACGAGCAAGGGGCGCTGGGTGCGCTCCGATGATCTCGAGAGTCCGTATGTGATCCGCAACTACGATCCCGTCAACGGGCTGCTCGAGCTGGAGCAGAACGGGCGTCCGCTGAAACTCGCGCTGAAGCGGGTCAGTATCCAGGCGGGGGCGCCGATCTCTCTCTCCCCGCCGAACCCGGCGGGCGGGCCGGGGCAGACGGTCTCGCGGGATGCTGCGGCCGATGCCAAGCGGCTCGAGGCGGTCGCCGCGGAGGTCCGGCGCCGGCGCGCGCTGCGCAATGCTTCGCGAAACGCGCCCCAGGGTCAGCCGCCCGCGGCCCAGGCCGCAGCGCCGGCGGAGACTCCCGCGCCCTCCGGCGATCCCACCCCGTAGTGGGGCGTCGCCCCTCGCCGTCCCGGGCGAGCGTGTCGCCGCCGCCGGCTCGGTCCGCTCCGGTCCGGATCGGCCCCGGCGCCTTCGGGTTCTCCTTTTTGTCTCATCCTTTTCCCCGCCCCTCCCCTCCACTGTTTGGAAATTTAATCCATGTTGAAAACCGCCCCCCATCGTCGTCCGTCGGCCGCCCGCCGCGGCTTCACCCTGCTCGAAATCCTCGTCGTGCTGGCGATCCTCGGCCTGCTCGTCGGCGTGTTGGTCAAAAACGTCGCGGGCGGCTTCAAGTCCGGCGAGGCCGCCACGGCGAAGATTTTTGTGAACAGCACGGCGCCCACGCTGCTCGTGCGTTACCGCATCGATGTCGGCGACTACCCGAGCACGGCCGAGGGCCTCGATGCCCTGGCCAACGCGCCGGCGGGCAAGGCCGAGCGCTGGCGCGGCCCCTATGTCGATGGCGGCAAGCTGCCGATCGATCCCTGGGGCGAGCCCTTCGCCTATCGTTATCCCGGCACGCGCAACCGGACTGGCTACGATGTTTTTTCGAAGGGCCCGGACAAGACCGAGGGCACGGCGGACGATATCGGCAACTGGGAGTAAACGCATGCCGAAGGACCGGCCGTGGAGCAGCGGCCCGGCCGGGAGGCGGGCCTTTACCCTGATCGAGACCGTGGTGGTCTTGATGCTGATCGGGCTGCTCGCGTCCGTGCTGATCAGCGGGGCCACCTCGCTGTTTCGCTCCGCCAAGGACCAGGACCCGGAGACGGCCTTGCTCAGCCTGCTGCAGAAGGCGCGGGGCGAGGCGGTGGAGACGGCGTCGGTGCTCGAGCTCACCCCGCTGCCGGAGGATGCCGGTTTCCTCTGGGGCGGGGACGAGGTCGAGGAGTTGCCCAAGCGCCCGGGCTGGTCGGTGCGGCTGATCCGGCCGGAGTTTACCAGCGCTTTTTTGATCGGGGGGCAGCTGGAGGAGGCGCCGCTCGAGCGGGTGCGTTTCTACCCCGACGGGACCTGTGATCCGATGCGCGTGCAGGTGCGACGCGGCGACACGCGGCGGGTACTGGTGATCGATCCGTGGACCTGCGCTCCGCTGCCGGAGAAAAACACCCGATGAGACGCCGCGCCTTCACCCTGATCGAGGTGCTGATCGCCCTCGCGATCTTTTCGATCGCGGCGGTGGTGCTCGGTGCGGCCTACACCAATCTGCTCCTGGCGCACGCCGCGCTGCGTGATCGTGACGGGGCGGGCGACGACCTGGTCTCGGTGCGCGAGATCGTGCTCGCCGAGCCCGACCGGGCGGTGGTCGAGCGCGGGGGCGATCTGGTGCTGCCCGACGGACGGAGCGCGACCTGGCGCGCCACCCTGAATCCGCTCGAGGTCAGTGATCTTTTTGAGGTCGAGCTCGAGCTCGAAGCGCCGCCGCCCGGTGACGGCGGGGGCGAGAACGTGCGCAGCCGCCAGACCTTCCGTGTGCTGCGTCCCACCTGGTCGACCGAGCTCGAGCGCAAGGAGCGCCAGGACCGCGCGCGCCAGCGTCTGGAGCGGGAAAGGCAGTTCTCATGAGCCCGGCCTCTCCCGTCGCGACCGGGCGCTGTTGCCCGCCCCGTCCCGCCGCCCTTCGTGAGGCGGAGCCGCGAGCGGTGGCCCGCGCCTTTACGCTGCTCGAGGTGTTGCTGGCCATCGCCCTGCTCGGCTCGTTGTTGGTCGCGCTCAATGTGTTCGTGTTTTCCATGGCCGAGATCTGGGGGGCGGGCCGTGACGAGCGCCTTTTCGCGCAGCACGCCCGGGCGGTCTCGCGGCACGTCGAGGATTTGTTGCAGGCCGCCGCCCGCGGACCGGCCGGGGGCGGGGTCGAGGTCAAGGAGGTGCGCCTCGAGTCCGGCGGGGAGGCGCCGCGCATCACCTTCACCCTGGCCGAGGGGGACCGGCTCCTGGTCTGGCCGGAGCAGGCGCTGCCGGATGTCGAGATGGCGTTGGGCGTGGTCGAGGGCGAGGGCCTCCGGCTGCAGGGTCGCTCGCGGCTCGAGCTCGATCCGGACACGGCGGTGCCGCGCGGCTCGCTGGTCTCGCCCTTCGTGACCTCGATCGGCTGGGATTACTACGACGAGAGTTTTCGCCGTTGGGAGACGCTGGACGCACCCAAGAGCGAGATGGACGGCAGCTACCCTTTGCCGAGGCGCCTGCGTCTGCGTTTCGCCCATGGTGATCTGAAACTGGAGCGCGTGCTGCGCGTGCCCGGTCCGGTCGAGGGGGCCACCCGTCCATGAAGCCGCGTGCACGCTCCTCCTTTGGTCCGCTCCTCGGGCTACGGCCGGCGGGGGCTCGTCGCCTCGAACGCGCCCGCGGCGCGGTCATCATCGTGGTGTTGGTCACGGTGCTTCTCGCTTCCCTGATGTTGGCCCGATTCATGGAGAGCAGCCGGGTGGAGCTCGTGCTGGCGACCCGCGATGCCGACCGCGAGCGTCTGCGCGGGGAGGCCTACTCGGCGTTGGAGACGGCGCTGGCGGTGATGGCCGAGATCCAGGCGGTCGACGGTGACCTGCACGCGCCGGACCAGGGCTGGGGCGATCCCTTCGCCTACGCCGGCGACACGCCCCGCGAGGGCCTCCAAGTGTCCTTCGAGTACACCGACGAGAGCGGCAAGATCTCCCTGCCGCGACTGAGTTTTGATGAGCTGGTGGAGCTGGCGCAGTCGCTCGGCTTGGGGGACAACGATGCCCGCCGTTTTGCCGACGGCCTCTTCGCCTGGACCCGGGCCGATCACCTGCCGCAGGAGATGGACGCGGAGGCCTCCCGCTATGAGCGCTCCGCGCTGCCGCACGAGCCCCCGCGCCGCTCCCTGCGCTCGTGGGAGGAGCTGCGCGCGGTGCGGGTGGCGCGGGACTACGCGTACGACGAGGAGGGCGCGCTGACGCCCTTCGGCTCGGCGCTCCGGGAGACGCTCTCGCTCTATGATTTTGAGGGTAGCAATGTAAACGCGCTCTCGCCGGCGATCGGTGCGCTCCGGGGCTGGGACTCGTCGCAGCTGGGCTCCCTGGCCTCCTATACCACGGGCCGGGCCGGGCGGGCCGCGGGCGCCCCGCCCTGGTTTCGCGGGGTCGACGACGTGCGGGGCGTGCTCGGGGCGAACGCGGACACCGAGGGCCTGGGGGCGAGCGTGAAGCTGTTGCGCGTCGTGGTGACGGTGCGGGAGGGGGCCGCCTCGGCCACCGTCTCTGCGCTGGTCGGGGTGGACAAGAGCGTGTCGCTGCCCGCGCCGGCCGCGGGACCGGGTGAAAATCCGGGTGGGAGCGCGGCGGAAAAAACCGAGGCGGCCACGCCGCCTCCGACGGAGGAGGGCGCCACGGTGGCGCGCGTGCGGGGGCGCGGCCGGCAATCCGCTGAAACCGGGGAGGGTGCCACGACGTCGGAGGAAAAGTTGGACTACCCGTTCCGCATCCTTGAAGTGGTCGAGACCTCCGGTCCCGCCCCGACTCCCCCACCCGAAGACTCCGCGACCGAAGATCCCCTTTCCTGATGTCCGTGCTCACCCGCTACCTGCCCGCTCCGCCGCCGCCGCCGCCCTTGCTGCTGGCGCGCGGCGATGTGTTTTTCGTGCGTCGGGTGGAGCTGGTGTCGACGGAGCCCTCCGGGCCGCAGATCACGCTCGCGCTGGAGGGGATGGCGCCCTTCCCGCCGGAGCAGCTGTATTTCGGGCATGTGCGGGCGGCGGACGGGGCCTCGGCCTTGATTTTTGCCGCGTTTCGCCGGCGTTTTTCGGCGGAGGAAACGGCCGCGTGGGCCGGGGCGGAGCGGGTCTTGCCGGATTTCGCCACGTTGCTGGTGGCCCGGCCGGGCGTCGCGGGCGGCCTGGTCGACGGGGCGCTGGTCCATCTCGGCGAGGGACGGGTGACGGCGCTGGCGTGGCGGGCGGGCCTGGAGCTGCCGGTGGTGGTGCTGGTGCGGGCGGGAGGCGAGGCGGAGGCCGCGGGGGTGATCGCTGAGTTGTGGGAGCGCTCGGGGCTGCCCGAGGGTGCGGAGCTGCGCCGCCTGGATGGCACTCCGGTCCTGGCGGTCCAGGCCGACGGCGCGCTCGCCGTCCGCGTCGGCGAGGCGGGCCTCGGTGTGCTGCCCGTGGACTGGCCGGCCACGGCCGATATCCGCGATCCGGGTTTTCTGGAGGCGCGGCGCAACGCCGCGGTGCGCGATCTTTGGCTGTGGCGCGGCTTGCTCGGCGCCGCCGCCCTGCTCGTGTTTGCCGCCACGCTCGATCTGGGCGGAGCGTTTCTCTCGATCCTCGGGGGCGCTCGTGAGCGCAGGATCGCCGCGCAGGCCGAGACCGTGCGCCAGACGGAGACCTCGCAGGAGCTCGCCACGCGCATCGCCGAGCTCAGCGAGCGCCGGCTGATGCCCTTCGAGATGATGGATCTGATCAACCCCGCGCGGCCCGACACGGTGGTTTTTCAACGAGCCATCACGCGTGGTCTCCTGAAGCTGGAGGTCGAGGCCCAGGCGCAGAACGCGGAGGACGTGGGCAACTACACCAACGCGCTCAAGCAGCAGCCGGGCATCTCCTCGGTGGTGGCGCGTGACATTCGGGCCCGCGAGGGGGTGACGAGCTTTATCCTCGAGGTCGAGTTCACGGTCGAGGCTCTGCGCAACGGAGGTGTCTCATGAATCTGATCAAGGCCTGGTTTCTCTCCCGTTTGCTGCGCGAGAAGGCGTTGGTGCTGGCGCTGCTGGTGATCGGCGCGCTCATCTGGATGTCGGCCGCCGGCGAGCGCCTGGGCTCGGCGCTGCGCGGCTTTCGAGGGGCGCAGTCGACCTTGGCGACCCAGCAGGTCTGGCTCGACGCCCGTCCCCAGATCGAAGAGGCGGCGGCGGCCGCGGTGCAGAATCTCGATCCGGCCAAGACCTACGACTCCACTTTTCTGGTGGCGGAGATCATGGCGATCGCCGGTCGGGCCGGGCTCGCGGTCAACACGGAGCCGCCGCGCACCCAGCGCTCGCCCCAGTTTTCCGTGCATACCGTGCAGGTCACGACCCGGCGCGCGGAGCTCGGCGCCTTGCTGCGGTTTTATCAGGAGCTGGCTTCGAAGGCGCCCTACCTCGGGCTGGAGCAGATCTCCCTGCAGGGGGATCGCGGTAATCCGGGGATGATCAACGCGACTTTCCAGGTCGCCTCGGTCGAGTTGCTGCGCGAGGCGGCGCGCTGACCACGGCGGGAGGGCGGTGCGGGGTGATTCCCGGTCGCCGAGGCTGCGGGCTTGTCAGGGGGCGCGCCGCGGCCGAGCTTCGCCGGCTATCGATCAAATGGGCCGGGCGCTGCGCAACATCGGGATGGTGTCGGGGGTGACGATGCTCTCGCGCGTCCTGGGGCTGGGGCGCGATATGGCGATCGCCGCGGTGTTTGGCGCGAGCGCGCTGGCCTCGGCCTTTGTGACCGCGTTCACGTTGCCGAATCTTTTCCGTCGTCTGCTGGGCGAGGGGGCGTTGACCGCGGCCTTGGTGCCGACCTTGCAGGAGGAGACGCGCCGGGGGGGAGCGGAGGGGGTGTGGGAGTTGGTGAACGAGGCGGGCACCTGGGTGTTGCTGGCGACGTGCGCGATTTGCGGGGCGGCGATGGCGCTGCTCGGGGCGCATGGGTGGTGGGCGCCGGCGCTGGCGGGCGCGGGCTGGGAGGCGGGGCTGATCGAGCGCTGGGTCGCGGCGGCGCGCCTGGGCCTGTTGCTTTTCCCCTACCTGGTGCTGGTGTGTCTGGCCGCGGTGATCAGCGCGGCGCTGCAGACGCGTGAACGTTTCCTCGAGCCGGCGCTGAATCCGGTCTGGCTGAATCTGTCGATGCTCGGGCTGCTCTACGGCGGGGTGAGGCTGGGAGGGGGCGACGCGGAGACGAACATGCGCTGGCTGTGCGCCGGGGTGCTGGTCGGCGGGGTCTTGCAGTTGCTGGTGCCGGCGAGCGCGCTGCTGCGCCTGGGCTGGCGGCCGCGCTGGGCGCCGCGGGCCGGGCCGGGGCTGCGGCAGGTCGGGCGGCTGATGTTGCCCACGCTCTTCGGCACCGCGATCTATCTGGTGAACACCACGCTCTCGCGGTTGCTCGGGCTCTCGCTCGATGATGCGGCGGCCACGATCCTCAATCTCTCGACCCGCTTGATGGAGCTGCCGATCGGGGTCTTCGCGCTGGCGGTGTCGACGGTGATCTTCCCGCGGATCGCGCGGCACGCGGCCGAGGGCCGGCCCGAGGAGCTGGCGGCCGACTATCGGGCGGGCATGCGTCTGATCCTGCTGGTGAACGTGCCGGCGGCCGCGGGCTTGGCCGTGCTGGCCGGACCGATCACGCGGGTGCTATTCGAGCGTGGGGCGTTTACGGCGGCCGATACCGCGCGGATGACGCCGGTGCTGGCGGCGAGCGCCCTCGCCCTGCCGTTTCTCGCTTTCGTGAGTCTGGCGCTGCGGGCTTTCTATGCGAGGAAGGATACTCGCACGCCGGTGCTGGCGGCTTGGTGGAGCTTCGTGGTGAACCTCGTGCTGGGCTTGCTGTTGATGGGGTGGCTGGGCGCGCCGGGCCTGGCCCTGGCCG
>JBILUB010000089.1:0-8731 GCA_044371245.1 Opitutaceae bacterium | reverse complement strand
ACCGCCGAGCGCGACTCGGTTTACCACTGCATGACGCGCACGGTGAACGGAGCTTTCCTCTTCGACGATCCAGCCAAGGAAATCCTGCGCAAACAGCTCTGGCAGATCGCCGACTACTGCGGCGTCCAGATCCTCACCTTCGCCATCCTTTCCAATCACTTCCACGTCCTCCTTCGCGTGCCCCGGGCCACCAGCGTTTCGGACGCCGAGCTCCTCCGCCGCTACTCCGTCCTCTACCCCAAACCCACCCGCTTCCAGCAGGCTCGGCTCGAGGTCGTGCAAGCTTGGCTGCGCAACGGCGACCCCGAAGGCGAGGCCTGGCGCAAACGCCAACTCGCGCTCATGGGCGACGTCTCCCAGTTCATGAAGCTGCTCAAGCAGCGCTTCTCCGTCTGGTACAACCGCACCCACAATCGCTACGGCACCCTCTGGGCCGAGCGCTTCAAATCCGTCCTCGTCGAGCCCTCCGGCCGCCTCCTCGAAACCCTGGCCGCCTACATCGACCTAAACGCCGTCCGCGCCGGCCTCGTCTCCGACCCAAAGGACTACCGCTTCTGCGGCTACGCCGAGGCCCTCGCCGGCCACGAGAAGGCCCGCGCCGGTCTGCGCGCCGTCTTCGGCGGTGAACCCCCGCCCGCTTGGGACAGCGTCCAGGCCGACTACCGCGTCACCCTCTTCGGCATCGGGTCCGGCGCCCGGACGGACGCCCAGACCGTCTCCCCGGCCGATCTGGAAAAAGTGGTCAAAGCCCGCGGCCGCCTGCCACGCCACACCGTATTGCGCTGCCGGATACGCCACTTCACCGACGGCGCCGTCCTCGGCGGCCAGGCCTTCGTCGCCGAACACCTCGCCACCTATCGCGCCCGCACCGGCCGACGACGAAACACCCCGCCCAAGCCCCTCCCGGCCTTCACCGACTGGGGCCTCGACCTCGCCTCCCTCCGCGGCCTCCGCCGCCACGCCTTCGGTTCCGGGTAACGCGTTCCCGTTCACCCCCCGCCCCGTTACTCGCGCGCACCTGAGGCGACTGGAGCGCAGGGCAAAACACGTTAGGGTCCCTCTGTTCCCGCCCGTAATTCTCCCCTGCGGGTTCAGACGCTCACGGGGTCCGGCACGGCTTGTGCGACGCGTCGTTGTTTCCCTCGAGTTTGGCAATGAACGACCAGCGCCACTCTGCCGCCACCGTTTGAAGCGGAGTACGTCACGCTGCTACCCGGCTTGAAAACAACTGAAGCGGCGCCAGCCCCGAGGACGAGGGCATGGGCAGTGCTGACCTTAATCCGCCCGGGGTGCGGCTGCGCTCCGTGTGACAGTCCCGCTTCCGCTTCGCGCTCCTCGTTCGCCCACGTCCCCGACCCTAATGAACACCGCAACTCGCGCTCTTCTCACCGCATTCGCTCTCGCCGGGCTCGCGCTTTCTTCGCGCGCCGCCTCCCTTGATCTGCACACCGCCACCGCCGCCGATATCCAGGCGGCCTACGCCGCAGGTTTGAGCGCCGAAAAGCTTACCTCCGCCTATTTGGCCCGGATCGAGGCCTACGATAAACAAGGTCCGGAAATCAACGCGGTCATCACGCTGAATCCTCGCGCCCTCGCCGAGGCCCGCGCGCTCGACATCGAGCTGCGCGCCGGCAAATCCCGCGGCCCGCTCCACGGCATCCCGGTGCTCCTGAAGGACAACGTCGATACCTTCGACCTGCCCACCACCGGCGGCTCCCAGCTCCTCGAAGGCTCCCTCCCGCCCGACGACGCCTTCATCACCAAAAAACTGCGCGAGGCCGGCGCCATCATCCTCGCCAAGGTCAACCTCTCCGAATGGGCCGGCTCCGGCGGCTCCACGAGCGGCGCTCCCGCCGACATCGCCAAGGCGGGCCGCGTTCCCAACGGCTTCTCCTCCGCCGGTGGTCAAACCCGTAATCCGCACGCCCTCGATCGTGGGCCTTCCGGATCCTCCGGCGGTACCGGTGCCGCCCTCGCCGCGAGCTTTGGGCACATGGGCATCGGCACCGATACAGGCGGCTCCATTCGCGGTCCCTCTTCCGCCAATGGCATCGCCGGGCTCAAGCCCACCCGAGGTCTCATGTCGCGCGACGGCATCATCCCTCTCGGCCTTAGTTACGATACGGCCGGTCCCATGGCCCGGACTGTTTACGACGTCGCCGCCATGCTCGGGCCCATGACAGGTCTCGATCCTGCCGACCCCGCCACGCTCGCTTCCGGAGGGCATTACCATGCCGATTACACGCAGTTTCTTCGGATCGGTGCCCTCCGTGGAGCGCGCATCGGTGTGGCCCGCGACTTCCTCGGCCAAGATCCCGAGGTCGATCGCGTGATGGAAGAGACCATCACCAAACTCAAGGAGCTCGGGGCCATCATCGTCGATGATGTCCGTTACCCCGAATACCTGCTCAAAGCCCGCCAGGAAATCTACAACACGATCGTTCGCGCGGAGTTTAAGGCCGACCTCACCACCTACCTAAAAACCACCAAGCCCGGTTTCCCCAAATCCTTCGACGACGTCGTCCGCCTCTCGAACGACCCGGCCACCAAGTATCGCTCTCCCGGCAAGGCCGTGGGTTTGAAATGGGGCCAGCCCGACACCGTCTCCCTTCCCGTCTCGGATCCCGTCTACTTGACGACCCGCGACTCGCTCCTGCCCACCATCCGGGCACTCTTCGAGTCGGTCTTTGCCAAGCACCATCTCGACGCGATCATCTACCCCACTTCCCCCCGCCCGGCCCAGCCGATCGTCCCGCCCGATCCCGCGCCACCTCCCGCCGCCTCGGCCACCAACTACGCCAACCTCACCGGATGGCCCGACGTCATCGTCCCCGCCGGCCTGACCAAGGACGGCCTCCCCGTCACGGTCTCCTTCTTCGGCCGCGCCTGGACCGAGCCCGCCCTGCTGGCCTACGCCTTCGATTTTGAGCAGGCCACGCGGGCCCGGGTCGACCCGAAGCATACTCCCGCCCTGCCCGGTGACGTCCTGACTTATTGAACAACCGCTCCGCGTCCCCGCCCATGAAACGCACCTTAATCGCCCTGTCCCTTTTGGCCGTCCTCAGCGCGGCGCCCTCGCGCGGCGCCGAGCTCGACATCAAGACCGCCACCATCGCCGAGCTCCAAGCCGCGTACTCCCGGGGACTCAGTGCCGAGGCGGTCACCGCCGCCTATCTCGCGCGCATCGAGGCCTTCGACAAAAAAGGGCCGAAGATCCACGCGGTCATCACCCTGAATCCCAACGCACTCGCCGACGCCCGCGCCCTCGACGCGGAGCGTCGTGCCGGTCAGGTGCGCGGTCCCTTTCACGGCGTTCCGATCCTGCTAAAGGACAACGTCGACACCTTCGATCTTCCCACCACCGGTGGCTCGCAACTGCTGGAGGGCAACCTGCCGCCGGATGACGCTTTTATCGCGAAAAAGCTCCGCGACGGCGGCGCCATCATCCTCGCCAAGGTCAATCTTTCCGAATGGGCCGGCGGCGGCGGATCCACCGGCGGCGCCACCGATCCCGCCATCGCGGCCAAGGGCCGCGTGCCGAACGGCTTCTCCTCCGCCGGCGGTCAGACCCGAAATCCCCATGCTCTCGACCGCGGTCCCGCGGGATCCTCGGGCGGGACCGGCGCGGGCCTCGCCGCCGCCTTCGCCCAGTTCGGCATCGGCACCGACACCGGCGGTTCCGTCCGCGGCCCCTCCTCGGTCAACGGTCTCGCCGGCTTGAAACCCACCATCGGCCTTCTTTCCCGCGACGGCATCATCCCGCTCGCGCTCTCCCTCGACACCGCCGGTCCCATGGCGCGGAACGTCCACGACGTCGCCGTCTCGCTCAACGTCATGACCGGCGTGGACGAGGCCGACCCGGTCACCACGCCCTCGAGACCACATCTCCTCAAAGACTACACCTCCGTCCTCAAGATTGGCGCGCTTAAGGGTGCCCGCATCGGCGTCGCCCGCGATTTCTTCGGCCAGGATCCCGAGGTCGATCGGGTGATGGAAGCCTCCATCGCCAAGCTCCGGGAACTCGGAGCCGAGGTCGTCGATCCCGTGCCTCTGCCCCAGCATTTTCTCCAGTCCCGTGGATCGCTCCTGTGGTTGGTCATGGCCGCGGAGTTTAAATCCCAAATCACCGACTACCTGCGGACCACCCGGCCGGGCTACCCCAAATCCTTCGCCGACGTCGTGCGCCTCAGCAACGACCCCGCCACCGGCTACCGCTCGCCGGAAAAAGCTTTTGGACTCAGCTATCATGATCAAACCGCCCTCGATCTGAGCGATCCGGTCTATCTCGCCGCCCGCGACCAGGGCATGCCTTTTGTCCGCGCCACCATCGCCGGCGTGCTCGCCAAGCATGAGCTCGACGCCCTCGTCTACCCGACCAATTCCCGGCCCGCGCAACCAATCACTCCCGCGCCCGGCGCCACCCCGCCCGGCATCTCCGCATCACCCTCCGGCATGGCCAACCTCACCGGCTTCCCCGATCTGATCGTGCCCGCCGGCATGACCAAGGATGGCCTGCCCGTCACGATCAGCTTCTTTGGTCCGGCCTGGAGCGAGGCCAAGCTCCTCGCCTACGGTTACGACTTCGAGCAGGCGACCAAAGCCATCGTCCTCCCCAAGCATACGCCCGCCCTCCCGGGCGACGTCGTCGTCTACTGAGTCTCCGCCCCCTCCTTCATCCCGGTCCGGTTAATCGAACCAACGCGTCTTCACATGATCCCACTCCGCCCGCTCCTCGCCCTCGCGGTCCTCGCCGCTGTATCCTCGATCCAACTACACGCGCAGCCCTCCGCGCCGCTCGATCCAAATCCCTGGTCTCCCACGCGAGTCCAGCCCCCGCGGATCGATCACCACGTGAAGGCGGAGCCTCAAAACCTCGCCTGGGGCTGGCTCGGCTCCGACGTGCAGCCCGTCTACCGCGTCAAGTCCGGCGACATCGTGAAGATCGACACCATCAGCATGGGCGGCATGCGCGATGACAACTACCAGGACTTCGTCAAAAAACTCGGTCTCTCCCTCGATCACCCCGTCATCCAGGAGATGGTGGTCGCCCGTCTTCAGGTGCCGCCCTCCGGCCTGGCGCCTCGCAGCGGCGGGCACATGCTCACCGGCCCGATTTTTATCGAGGGCGCCGAGCCCGGCGACGTGCTCGAGATCCGAATCTGGGACAATCAATTCCGCGTACCCTACGGCAACAACGGCGCGGGCCCCGGCTCCGGCGGCCTGCCCGAACTCCTCGCCGAGCGTGAACAGAAGATCTACACCTACGATTACACCAAGGGCTGGGCCGATTTTAACGACGACATCAAGGTCCCGCTCGCGCCCTTCATGGGCGTGATGGGCGTCGCGCCCGATCCCACGGTAGCCAAGCGCGTCGGCTCACGCGCGCCGGGCAACTTCGGCGGCAACGTCGACCTGCGGGACATGACCGCAGGCTCCCGCATGTTTGTGCCCGTCCACGTCGCCGGTGCCTTCTACTTCACCGGTGACGCCCATGCCGCCCAGGGCGACGGGGAAATCACCGGGCCCGCCATCGAGACCTGCATGACCACGGTTCAGCAGTTCATCGTCCATAAAAACAAAAAGCTCAAAACCCCGTGGTTCGAGACCAAGGACCACTACATCGTCATGGGGATGAACGAGGATCTCGACCTCGCGATGAAAGCCGCGATGCAGGAGACGATCGACTGGCTGGTGGAGAACAAGGGCCTGACCAAGTTTGAAGCCTACTCCCTGGCCTCGGTGGCGGTCAGCTACCGCAACACCGTGATCGTGAACGGCAACCTCGGCATGCACGGCATGATCCCGAAAAGTCTTTGGGTGAAGGACAAGTCCACCTGGTGGTTCGATACCGAGGGCAAGCTCTGATCCCCGGCGCCCGCCTCCCGGTTGCGGGCGCCTCTTCCGGCCCCGCATGATCGCCACGCCTCGCACCCTCGGGGTCGCCGCCTTCGCGCTCGGTCTGAGCGCCGCGGCGCAGACGTGGATGCTTGGGCAGGGCTGGCCCGGCGTCATCCCGGCCTTGTCGCTGATCGCGGGTTGGCTGGCCCTGGTCCTCGCCGCCCAGCCGCTCTGGGCTCGGCTGCACAGGGCTGAGGAGCCCCCGGCGGCGGACGACGCCGGCCGCACCCGATCTGTTCTCCGCCGACTGCTGCCAGCGGCGTTTTTTAGGCGATTGGTTCGCCCGCTCGCCACGGGCGCGTTCGTCCTCCTCGCCTTGGTGTGCGCGCGCCTGGCTTGGCGGCTCCTGTCGTCCTCCGCCACGGGGCTGCCGGCCGGGCCCGCTCTCGTCGTCGACCCGCGGGTCCATGTCATCGGGCTGGCGCTCCTTTTTCTTCTCTTTTTCCTTCGCCAGTTTCTTGTGCTCGCGGTCGAGCCCGGGGCGCCCGTCCGCCGTAGCATCGCGCCGGAGCTGCACCTCGTCATCGGGCTCCTCGCATTGCAGTCGCTGGTCGGACTGATCGCCCCGGTGTTTCCCGCGGCCGGTCTCCCGGGGCTTGCCGCCCGACTGGTGGCCGTCGGCGCGCTCTATCTCCCGCTGGAGGCCGTCGTGGCCCTCGCGCTGCGAATCCTGCAGACCCGTCGGCGCCGCTCCGCCGTCCCCTTTTCGGGTCTGAGTCTCGCGCTCTCCGCGCTGCTGGGCGGACGCTCTCCCCTGGGGATTCTGGCCCATGCCTTGCAGGATTCGCTCGGTCTGGAGATTCGCGGTACCTGGTTTTCACGCGCGCTGCGCGCGTGGGCCGAGCCGCTGGCGCTGCTCCTCGTGCTCGTCCTCTGGCTATCGAGCGCGATCGTCATCGTACCTCTCGGCTCCGAAGCGGTGCGCATGCGTTGGGGTCGCTTCCAGCCGGAGTCGCTCGGGCCGGGACTGCATTTCATCGCTCCGTGGCCCGTCGAGCGGGCCCGATTGGTGCCCGTCGCGCGGGTCGATGGCTTCGCGCTCGGCTATGAGAAGGATCTTGGCGGGGCACTGCTGTGGGCCGAGCCGCACTTCGCGGGGGAGCGCAATCTGCTCGTCGGCGATGGCGAGCAGGCGCTCACCTTTAATGTTCCCGTGCAGTTCAGTCGTCCCGACGCGCTTGCGGTGGAGAGGTCCGGTCCGGCCTTGCCCGCGCTCCTCGCCAATCTGGCCTATCGGGAGCTGCTCCTCGCCACCGCTCCCCGGGACGCCTTCGCGATCATGACCACCGATCGTGCCGCCATCGCCGCCGATCTGCACACGCGTCTCCAGTCGGCGGCGGATCGGCTGGTTCTCGGCGCGCGCATCCACCACGTCGGTTTGAAGGACATCCATCCACCGGTCGAGGTGGCTCCCGCCTACCAGGAGGTCATCAGCGCACGCGAGCAGCGTCGGATGATGGTCGATCTCGCCCGGGCCAACCGCTTGACCAGCCTCGCACAGGCCCGAGGGGATGATTTCCGGGCCCGAGGTGCGGCGGATGGGGCCGCCGCCGAGCGGCTCGCCACCGTCACCGGCGAGGCCGCCCGCCTCGGCGGCAAGGTCGACGCGCGGCTCGCGGCGCCGGATCTTTTTGATCTCCAGAGCCGCCTGGCCCTCGCCGAGCAGATCGTGCCACGGGTCCGGCTGTTTTTGGTGAGGGGCGAAGCGGGGAGCCCCGCGCCCATGACCCTCGACTACCGCGAGAGCGGAGGCCCCGTGCCGTGAAAATGAAACCTCAGATTTTTGCCCGCTTCGCCCTCGTCGTCCTGCTCGCCGCCTTGGCCGCCTATGGCGCCTTTTGTTATCAAGTCGCCGAGACCGAATCCGCTGTCGTCACTCGCTTTGGTCGCCCGGTGCGCGTCCGCACCGAGCCCGGCCTCGGCTGGAAACTCCCGTGGCCGGTGGAGAGCGTGGTGCGCACCGACGCGCGTCTCCAGTTGCTCGAAGGCCGGCTCTCGGAGGCGCTCACCGCGGACAAGCGAAACGTGATCCTGCCCTTTTTCGTCGTCTGGCGCGTCGAGGATCCGCTCGTCTGGCTGCGCTCCACCCAGGGCAACCTCGACGGGTTTCGGGCGAATCTCGACGGCGTGGTGACGAGCGCGAGAAACGCCTCCCTGGGGCGTTACGTCTTTGAGCAGCTAGTTTCCGCGCGGCCCGGCGAGGTCAAATTGGCCGACCTCGAGGCCGAGATCGCCGCCGCCGTGGCGCCGAAACTCCGTGAAACCTTCGGAGTGCGGGTCCAGTTGGTCGGTCTCAGTTCTCTTGCGCTGCCTCCGGCCAACACGCCCTTCATGTTCGACCGTATGCGGGCCGAGCGCGCGCAGTTTGCCGCCGCCTTCCGGGCCGAGGGCCAGCGTGAGGCGGAGGAGATCCGCACCGCCGCCGAGGTGGAGAAGACGAAGCTGCTCGCCGAGGCCCGGCAATATGCCGACCAGCGCCGCGGAGCGGCCGAGGCTGAGGCGGCGCGAATCACGGCGGAGGCCTACCGCCGGGATCCGGAGCTCTTTCGGTTCCTGCGCGAGCTGGAGACCCTCCGGGTCGTCGCTGGGCGGAACATCACCTTGATCGCGGACGACCGCACCCCGCCTTTTCACCTGCTCCGGCCGGAGGGCGCCGCCGCTCCTCCTCCGCCGTCTGATCCCCCGCGATGAAGTCGCCCCCGCCAGATCAGGATCTCACGCCCGTGGAGCGCGCGGCTCGCCGTACCCTCGGCCTTCTGGCGCTGCTTTTTCTCGGGGTTTTGAGCGCGTACCTCGCCTCGGGCTGCCATTTCGTGGCTCCGGGTGAGAGTGC
>JBILUB010000088.1:0-8758 GCA_044371245.1 Opitutaceae bacterium | reverse complement strand
TGCGGGGGGGAGGCGACCTTGGACCCACTCGGAGAACCGGGAGCTGGGCACGGGGAGCGGTGCTTGGGGGTTGCGTCGTCCGCTCCGGGCGCGAGCCTGAGCGGTTCTTCGTCTTACGTCCACTCCCCCCACCGACTTTATGAGCAATGATGAGATATTTTCGCCCGGCACCACTGCAGCGAGCGCGAGCGCGCCCGATGCTTGGCCCGTGGCCGCGCGTCTGCTCGTGCGCTGGCTGGACGAGGAGATCCGAGCGGACGCGCTTCTGGACACCGTGCCCTTTTCCGGCGCCGCGCGTGCGCGTTGCCAATTCCTGTTTTACGGAGTGATCCGGCACTACGGGCGGATCGAAAATCAGATCGCGCGGCTGGTGCGCCTACGCCCGCGGACTCGGGTGATGGCGATCCTGCTCCTGGCCGGTTACGAATTGCTGGAGGGAGGCGGGGAAGGGCACGCGGCGAAGGTCGGACATCATGCGGTGACGCAAGCGAAACAATTGGCCAGCGAATCCGAGGCCCGGCTGGTCAATGCCGTCGTACGAAAGCTGGCGGAGGCCCTGGCCGCGCAGGTGGCACCGGCTCCTCTCGCCTCGGCCGAGTCGCTGGCCGACTTTTTCTCGACCCCGTCGTGGTTGGTCGAGCGTTGGCTGCCACAGTTCGGCGCCGCGGGCACCCGGGCCCTTCTCGAGTGGAATGCCCGCCCGGCGGCGGTGCATGCGCGCTGGCGGGCGACGGCGGAGCAGCCGCCGGAGTGGCTCGTGCCCACGTCGTGGCCGCACTGGTTCGAGGTGCGTGGGGGACACTGGCAGGAGGTCGGGCAGGCGTTGACGGAGAGCAAAATCTACCTCGCGGATCCGGGTACTCGTCTCGCGGTCGAGGCCACGGCCGCGCGCGCCGGCGAGCGCATCATCGATGCCTGCGCCGCACCCGGGGGCAAGAGCCTCGCGCTCGCGGACGCGATGGGGGAGGGGCTCCTCGTGGCTCTCGACGTGCCCGGCGCCCGCCATGAACGTCTGGCGGAGAATCTGCGGCGAGTGCCCGCCGGAGTAAGCGCCAAGCGGGTCGAAGGGGACCTGCGTCGCGCCTCTAGCCTGATGGGGATGGGGCCGGGAAGTTTCGACGCGGTCTTACTCGATGCGCCGTGCTCAAACACCGGGGTGATGAGGCATCGGGTCGACGTGAAGTGGCGTTTGCAACCGGCGGACTTTGGCAAACACGCCAAACAGCAGGGCGAGTTACTCGCCGCCGCGACCCGGTGGGTGAAACCGGGCGGCCGTCTGATCTACAGCACCTGCTCGATCGAGGCGGAGGAAAACGCGGCTGTGATCGGGGAGTTCCTCGGCGGATCGCTCGGTCGCGATTTTCAGCTCCGCAGCCAGAGTGTGGCGCTCCCCTGGCAAACCGGGCACGACGGCGCGGGCGTCGCCGTGCTGATCCGAAACGCCTGAGCCCGGGCAGCACCCGGCGGCCGCGCGAGGGTGAACGTCCCGCGGTCGCCTTCGCGGCAGCGAGGGCGGCGCTCACCAATCCCAACGCCGGCCCACCCGAAAAATGATGCCGTCGTACCCCGAGTTTTTCTCGAGCAGGTGCGCGTTGGAGAGGTGAAACCAGCGGAACCCAAAAACCCACGGTGAGCGATCGCCCTCTCCGTCCGCGCCGAGGCGGCTCCAGTCAAACCCGGTCACGACCGGAAAGTTAAAATGACTGCCATCGGAGGGCAGGCTGTCGTCGGCGTAGTTGACCCCGGTTTCGAAGGTGAGGTGGGGCCGCCAGCCCGCGACCGCGGTGTAGGCCGGCAGTCGCCAGCGCCACTGCCGCCCGAAACCCGCCATCAAGGCCTCGCCACCCGAGGCGCGGACTTCACCCGAGCCGGTAACCTTCGAGCGGACATCCGCGTAGCCGACCCACGCGGTCCACTGCTGGTCCGTACTGCGCAGCAAGCGTCCGATGGGGTCCGCGGTGGCCGGCTGCACGACGGAGAGCCGAAAGGGCAGACCGTCATCAGACATGTCCCAAAGCGGCCCGTCGAAGGCCACCCAGGGCCGCTCGTCCAGGAAGAGCGCTGGGAGCGCGTGGGCCCGGGTGCTGGTGGTCGTGGCGAGAAGGAGGAGAAGCGCGGGAAACGCGAAAACGCGGCGGAAGGGACGGGTGGAAAAGAAAGCAGGCATGGGAGGAGGGACGCTGCAGGCGGCCACGGAAGGTCACGATTGCGAAGGACCCTCCGACCCGGCCTCGAGCCGCGGGTTACGTGGGAAATCGGCGCGTAATTTCCAAACGCCGATGCCGGTCCACCGGGCGCCTTCCGGAAGAGATCAGGCGCTGGCCGGGGCGTTCAGGCCCGGCTCGACTTCGAGGGAGGACTCCCCGCCCTCGGGCAGCTCTTCTTCGAGGGGAAAGGCTTTTCTGAACTCGGCAAAGTCCACCAACTCAAAGCGCCCGTCATAGTGCTCCACGATCGCGGTGAGGCTCTCGACCCAGTCCCCGCTGTTGAGGTAATGGACTTCGCCCATCATGCGGTCGGCCGCGGTGTGGATGTGTCCGCACATGACCCCCACACAACCACGGCTCCGGGCGAGTTCGGTGATGTGCTGCTCGAAGTTGGAGACGTGGTTCACCGCCTGTTTCACCCGGGCTTTGACCGCCTTGGAGATCGAGTAGTACTCCTTGCCCCGCCACGCGCGCCAGTGGTTGTAGAGACGGTTTAGCCGCATCAACGCGCGGTAACCCCAGTCACCGAGGTAGGCCAGAAACACGAAGTTTTTTGTCACCGTGTCGAAGACGTCTCCGTGGAGCACGAAGTAGCGCCGCCCGTCCACCGTCTCGTGCACGTGGTCCTCGACGATTTCGAGCCCCTCAAACTGCACGGGGATAAACTTGGCGAGGATGTCGTCGTGATTTCCCCGCAGGTAGATTACCCGCGTGTCCCGTTTCTCCAGTTTTTTAAGCACGATGCGCACGAAACGCGTGTGGGACTTGGGCCAAAAGGCCGCCTGCTTGAGACGCCAACCGTCGATGATGTCACCGTTCAAGATCAACTTTTCACAACGGGTGTACTTGAGAAAATGGTTCACCTCACGCGCCTTGCAGTCGTGCGTGCCGAGGTGGACGTCGGAGATGATGACCGTGCGGACCTTGAGGAAGCGTTTTTCCATTCGACGGGCTCAGGCTTAACAAATGTGACGCGGGCTGCCTAGCTGCGAAGGAGCCGCGTCACCTAAATTTCACGGAACACCCGTGCGGGGAAGCGCCGGAAAAATCCCTCCGGCGGACGGTTCTCAGGCGCTTGGCGACGCTGAAAGAGAGAGTCCGCGGTGAGTGGCGCTTTGTGGTTCGGACTGCTGCGAGGCCGCGGCGGGAGCCGGTACGGCGATACGCAGACTGGAGGGGCGGACAGCGATCTCGACGACACGGCCCGCTTCGCGGACTTCGCCGTCCGTGTGGATCGGGCCGTCCGTGGCGCGCTCGATCTCAAATCGGGGAGCCCTCATCCGAAGCACGCTGGGAGAACCATCAATACGCTTCGTGAAAAGGCGCTCCGCCAGGGGGAGGGCGTTAAAGACGGTGAGACGCCGCAGGAGCGTGAGATCGAGCTGACCGTCATCCACCCGGGCGTGGGGTGCGATGTAGCAGTCGTTCCCATATTGGTCGGAATTCGCTACGGCCACGAGGAAGGCGCGGCTGCTCAGAGGCTCAAAGCCGTCGGCGCGGATGCTGTAGTGTGCCGGCTGATACGAAAAGAGGGTGTTCCAGGTGGTGCGGGCGTAGGCGGCGAGGCCGCGCGAGCTGAGGGCGTTGAAGCGGGCGCTGATCTCCGCATCAAAGCCCAGTCCCATCGCGTTGAAAAAGGGGTGTCCCGCGGCCAGGCCGGTGTCGATCAGGCGTGTATGGCCCGCGAGCAGGGCCCGAAACGCACCCCGGCCGGGTCCGGGTATGCCCAGATGCCGTCCCAGCCCGTTGCCTGACCCGCAGGGGATGAGGCCGAGCGCGGCATCGCTGCCGACGAGGGCGCAGGCGACTTCGTTCATCGTGCCGTCGCCACCGATGGCGACGACGAGACGACATCCCTCGTCGAGGGCTCGCGAGGCGAGCTCGGTCGCGTGGCGAGGGCGCTCGGTGAGCACCACTTTGGCATCGAGCCGGTGCTGCGCGATAAAGTCCCGGGCGCGGGCGAGCAGCCACGGATTGCGGGCGTTGTGACCGGAGCGGGGGTTGAAAATGAAGCGGGCTCGAGGAAGGGGCATCGCTGCGCGAAGTGGGCGGAAGCTGAGGTGTTAGAGGGGTATCATCGACACAAAGTGGCGGCGGAGGAGCGCGGCCGTGGAAAGTCTGCCGTGGTCCGTCCGCTAGCGGGCGTGGCCGGCCAGATCGAGGCCCGAGAGACGGGGGTCTCGGGTGCTCGGCATCGCGGCCTGTTCGAGGTCCTGGGCGAAGCCGTCGATCACTTTGGACCAAGGGATGTATTCGGCGCTCGCCCTGGCCACGAGCCCGAGCTGCCGGCGCGGGCGCGGATCCTCGGCCGCGAGCGTGCGCGCATTTTCCAAAAACGCCGCCTCATCGCCGAAGGGGGCGAGCAGGCCGTTTTCCCCATGGCGAACGTAACGGGCCGCCGCGGCGTAGGCGAAGGCGGAAACCGCCAACCCGCTGGCCAAGGACTCCGTCAGCACGTTGCCAAAAGTCTCGGTAAGACTGGGGTAGAGGAAAACGTCGGCCGAGGCGTAGTGTCGGGCGAGTTCCTCGCGCTCCAGGAAGCCGGTGAACCGCGCCCAGGGGTACCGGCGCTGGAGTCTGGCTCGCAGGGGGCCGTCGCTGACGACGACGAAGCGGGCGCGGGGATGGAGCGAGCGGATTTCCTCCCAAGCGCGGAAGAGCAGGCGGTAGTTTTTCTCCGCGGCGAGCCGGCTGACGTGGATGAAGACGGGGTCATCCTCCGCCGCGCCCCAGGTGGAGCGAAGGGTTGCGTCGCGTCTGGCCGGGCTGAACAGCTCGGTGTCGACCCCGCGTGAGAGCAGTCGCATGCCCTTGAAGCCGTCGCGTGTGAGTTCGCGGTTGAGCTCGTCGGTCGGAGACAGGGTTATGCGTGTGCGGTTGTGAAACCACCGCAGATAGGCCAGCGCCGGTCGCGTCAGGAAGCCGAAGCCGTAATGCTTCGAGTAGCTGTGGAAGTTGGTGTGAAACGACGAGGCCAGCGGGATCCCCAGGCGCTCCGCGGCGCCGAGCGCCGACCAACCCAACGGACCTTCCGTCGCCACATGCACGATATCGGGACGGGAGGCGCGCCAGGCACGCAGGAGGGCCCCGCGCGCGGGAAGACCGAGCCGGAGCAGCGAGTAGCCGGGGATCGGCACACCGGGGTGGAGCACCTCGGTGTAGGGCAGGGTGGGGGAAGGCTGGTCGGAACGACCTTGCCGCGGGCGGTGGACGGTCACCGCAAAGCCCCGGCGGGCGAGGCCCGAGGCGAGTTGCCCAAGTGTCATGGCTACGCCGTTGATCTCGGGAGGAAAGGTTTCGGTGACCAGTGCGAGTTTCACGCTTGCGACGGGAAAACGTCGTGCGGGAGTGGATACGCAACGGCAAAGCCCCCGGGTGCGCTCGTTTATCACCATGTCGTCACATTTGTATCGAACACTTTACGTCCTCACCGGCCCGACCGCGGTGGGAAAGACGGCGCTGGCCCTCGCCTGGGCGGAGGCCATGGACGCCGAGATCGTTTCCTGCGACGCGAGCCTCTTCTACCGCGGCATGGACATCGGCACCGCCAAGCCGAGCGGCGCGGAGCGTGCCCGGGTGCCCCATCATCTGATCGACCTCTGCGAGCCTCGGGAGCGAATGGATGTGGCCCGTTATGTGGAGCTGGCCCGGCGCGCGGTGGCCGCGATCGAAGAGCGCGGACGGCGGGTCTTGGTCACGGGCGGCAGCGGTTTTTATCTAAAGGCGTTCTTCGGCCCGGTGGCGGATTCGGTGGAGGTGCCGCCAGCTTTGCGGGCAGAGATCGACGCGCGCCTCGGTCCCGAGGCGGAGGGTTTGCCGGACCTCCTCGCCGAACTGCAGGCGCTCAACCCCGGCGGACTCGGCGAGCTCGACCAGAAAAATCCCCGGCGCGTCGCACGGGCCTTGGAACGCTGCCGCGCGAGCGGCCGCACCCTTGCGGAGCTGGCGGCCGCGTTTGCCGCGTGTCCTGGGCCTTTCGCGGGGCACCGGGTCCGAGCGGTGATCCTCGAGCGGGGAGCCGAGGACCTGCGCAACCGGATCGGGCAAAGGGTGGAGCTGATGCTGCGGAGCGGTCTCGTCGACGAGGTGCGTCGACTGCGCGCGGACGGCCTGGAAGAGAATCCGAGCGCCGCCTCGGCGATAGGCTATCGCGAGACTTTGGCCATGTTGCGCGGTGAGCTGCCCGAGAAGGATCTCGGGCCGCTTATCGCTACGAACACCTGGAAGTTGGTGCGAAAACAACGCACATGGTTTCGCACCCAACTCCCCGTGGACGGGGTAAGTCACCTTGCGGCGGAGAACGCGTCGGCGGCGAAGCTTTTTGAAGCCGACCTATGATCAGCGACGGAGGACTTGCTCGACGAGTTGGGCGCTGGCGTTGACGGTTTGGTGTTCGCGGAGGAGCGCTCGCAAACGCAGGCGCGGATCTTCGCGCCAGGAGCCCTGCATCTGGCGCAGTTCGTCGCGTTCATCCCCGGGCATGGCGGCGAGACGCCGGGCGGAGGCGCTCAGGGGAAACACGGTGCCTTCATCGCGCGGCGGGAGCGCGGCCTCGGCCTCGCGGATCGCGAGCCAGAGGCTCCGCAGATCGCCGAGTTCGCGAGTCTCGGGCCGCGAGCGTCGGCCCGTGGGGTCGAGCCGCAGGATCGCCAGCGCCGCGGCTTGGCGGGTGGCACGCGGCAGGGCGGTTTGCGAGGCGATGTCCTGCAGCTTGCTCCACGCGTTCAGGTAGTCCGGGTCGAGCGCGACCGCCTTTTTCAACAAATCGGCGGCTTCCGGGAAACGCTCCTGGCTCTCCCGCAGGTAGGCCAGGAGGTAGGCCACTCGGGGATTCTCGGGCATTTTCTCGGCCAGGGCGCCAAAGACTCGTTCCGCGACGCCTTGGGCCCGCAGGCCATTGAACGCGCCCTCGCACCCGAAACAGTGGCTCTCCACCCGCCCGAAACTGTCGGGCATCAACTCAAAGGCGCGCTGATAATGAAACTCGGCTTTGGCGAAATCCCCGAGCTCATTGTAGCGGAGTGCGAGACGAGACTGGATGCAGTAGGCATCGGCAAACTTGGTGAGCGAAGCCTCATAGATCCCGACGGCGCGGGTCAGCAGACCGGCGCTCCACCAATCGTCGGCCGTTTCGGAGAGCCGGATGGCGGCCACCGCCGAGCGCATGAGCGCGGCCTGTTCGGCGTCGCCTCGACGAGCAAGGATGTCGCCCAGCACGGCATAGGCCCGCATCCGGTCGCCTTTGCCCTGTTCCCCATCGGAGGGATCGATCGCGATCGCGGCACGGATGGTGGTCTCGGCCTCGGCGAGACGCCCGCTTTGGAGCTGCGCCTGAGCTTTCCAGATCAGCGGCCGCTCCTCGAAGCGATCGATGCGGGCCACCTCGTCCAGAAAACGTTCATGGTCCTCCTGGCCGATTTTCGCGAGGAGCTCGTAGGACGCATCCGAGCCCGGGCGGAGCTGGATGGCCTTGCGCAGGATCGGCCGGGCCTCGGCTCCGCGTCCCACGGCCTCGAGCGCCGCGGCGGCGATGAAATGCAGGTCGGAATCTCGATGATGGGCCTGCGCGAGTTTGGAGATATCCTCCGCGCCCCAGAGCTCCGATTCCTCGAGAAGCGCGAGCACGTCGGCGTGCCGCCCCGCACGGTGATAGATCTCAAGCAAGCGCAGCAGCGCCGCCACCGTGTCGTGGGAGCCTGGTCGGGACTCGGCGGAATGCGCGCGGAGCAGCTCGTCCTTGGCCAATCGCTCGGCCTCCGGAAAACGACCGGCGTCAAGCAGGACGGCTTCCAACTGGAGCACTCGAAAGGAATCCTGTTCGGGCTCGCCGCGCGCGAGCAGAGAAAGCGCGCTCTCGATCCCCTCCGCCAGCAACTCGGAGCGGCCCGTGAGGTGACCGATCTGCGCGAGCCGGATGGCATGATCCAAGGCGACCGAGCGCGCATCCACGCTCCGGCCCGTGGGACTGGACGTTTGAAGCGCCTCGAGCAGTTCGGGCGAAAGCTCCGCGCCCGCCTCGATCGCCGCCATGAGGCCCGAGGACACTCCGGACGAGGGCGCGCTCGTTTGCGCCGCGGCCGGAGCGTCGTCTTTGGCCGCCTCCGCTACCCGCACCAAATGGCGCATCAAGGCGATGGCCGGCTCCAGCTCGTCGGCCGCGAGCAAAGCAGCCACCCGATAGCCCTCCAGCACCCGCCTCTGTTCCGCGGGCAATTCGGATTTATCCAAAACTCCGCTGAGCAGGGTGAGCGCCGCCCCGGATCGGCCCAGCTGCGCGGAAAGGTCGATGAAATCCGGCCAAAACGGCGCGGCCGGATGCTGCTTTAACAAGTCGGACAAGAAATCGTGGACCCCTTGCCCATGGCCCTTTCGCTGCATCTCCGCAAACGCGTGCCCCAAGACGAGACCATAATCCGCCTGGAAGCGGCCTGGCTCGAGCGCCAGGGAAACCGCCTCCTCCGTTTTTCCGGTCACGATCAGGCCCAGGAGGCGCACCGCCTCCGCCGCCCGTCGCTCCTCCGTGCCGGAGGAATCAGGACACTTGGCCGCCA
>JBILUB010000087.1:0-8794 GCA_044371245.1 Opitutaceae bacterium | reverse complement strand
AGCGGCATGGCGACGAGGAGCAGCGCGAGGAAGGAGGCGCCTTCGAGGAGGCCGACGAGACGCAAGCGGGAGAGGGCGGGGGAGGGCATGGGCGCGGATCCACAGAGAGCGCGCCGGGTCGCGGAGAAAAGGCCGAAGTCGCGCGGGGCGGCGCGGGGGGAGCGGGCTTGCCGAGCGGGGGGGGCGAGCGGCAGGGTGCGCGTTGATGAGCCTACCCTCTTCCTCCCTGAATCCTCCCGAGTATCTCGAGTTGCTGGGCCGGCTGCGCCGCCTGCAGGTGCTGGGGGAGGTGGGCGGTTTGCTGGGGTGGGATGAGCAGGTGAATCTGCCTCCGGGCGCGGCGGCGGGGCGGGGCGCGCAGATGTCCTTGCTGGCGGAGCTGGCGCATCGGGAGGCGACGGCGCCGGAGCTGGGCCGGGCGCTGGAGGCCTGCGAGGCGGCGGTGGGGAGCCTGGATGCGGACGCGCGCGTGGTGGTGGCGGCGGCGCGGGTGGATTTTGACCGGGCGACGCGGGTGCCGGCGGATTTGGTGGCGGAAAAGGCCCGGCTCTCGAGCGAGGCTTACCATGCCTGGGCGGCGGCCCGGGCGGCGCGGGATTTCGCGGCGTTCGCGCCGTTTCTGGAGCGCCATCTGGCGATCGCGCGGCGGGAGGCGGAGCTGCTCGGGTTTGGCGACCGGGCCTATGATCTGGCGATCGATCGGCATGACCCGGGGCTGAGGACCTCGCGGGTGGACGCCCTTTTCGGCGAGCTGCGGGCGGGGCTGGTGCCGCTGGTGCGGCGCATCGATGCGCGGGTGGCGGAGGCGAGGGCGCGCGGGGAGGCGCCGGTCTCGCTGCGGGGCTGCGAGGTGGGGGCGCAGCGGGCCCTGGTGCGGCGGGTGACGGAGCGGCTGGGTTTCGACTACGAGCGGGGTCGGCTGGATGTGTCGCTGCATCCGTTCTGCGCGGGCTCGGCCGACGATGTACGGCTGACGACGCGTTTCGACGCGGACAATCCCCTCGACGCGCTTTTCAGCGCGATCCACGAGGCGGGCCACGGGATGTACGAGCAGGGTCTGCCGGGGGCGCATCCGGGCACGGCGCTGGCCCAGGCGGCGGGGATGGCGGCGCATGAGTCGCAGAGCCGGCTCTGGGAGAACCAGGTGGCGCGCTCGCGCGCGTTCTGGAGCTGGCTGGAGACGGAATTCCGCGCGGCTTTTGCCGATGGGTTGAAGGGTGTATCGGCCGAGCAACTACACGCGGCGGCCAACGCGGTCGAGCCCGGCGGCATGATCCGGGTGGACGCCGACGAGGTGCACTACAATCTGCATGTGCTCCTGCGTTTCGACCTGGAGAAGCGGTTGTTCGCCGGGACGCTGACGGTGGCCGAGCTGCCGGAGGCCTGGGACGCGCTGGCGGTGGAGCTGCTCGGGCGGAGGCCGGCGCACGCGGCCGAGGGGGTGTTGCAGGATGTGCACTGGAGCGGGGGCGCGTTTGGCTATTTCCCGAGCTATACCTTGGGCAACATGATGGCGGCGCAGCTCTGGGCGGCGGCGCGGGAGCGGATGCCGGGGCTGGAGGAGGACTTCGCGCGGGGGGATTTCACGCGTCTGGCGGGCTGGCTGCGGGCGGAGGTGCACGCGCGGGGTCGGCGCGAGGACGGGTTTGCCCTGATGCGCCGGGTGACGGGGGCGGAGCTGGGCGCGGCGCCGCTGCTGAGCTACCTGGAGGAGCGCTACGGCTGAGCCCGCGGTCAGGCGCCGGCGGGGGCGATCTCGCCGGCGAGGCAGGCCTCGGCGTAGGCTTTGATGCGTTTGCGGAGGTTGGCCAGGGCGTTGCTGCGGTTGGCCGAGAGCACCTGGGTGAGGCCGGCCTCGGCGAGAAAGTCGGGCTCCTGGGCGACGATGTCGGCGGGGGGCTCGCCGGAGTAGAAGGCGCAGAGCACGGCGGCGATGCCCTTGGAGATCATGGCGTCGGCGTCCATGGAGAACCAGCAGCGGCCGTCGCGATATTCTGGATACAGCCAGAGGCGGGAGACGCAGCCGGGGAGGAGGCGGGCGTCGGTCTTGAGCGCGGGGGCGAGGGGCGGCCACTTTTTGGCGTGGTCGATGAGGTACATGAAGCGCTCCTCGGCGTCGGGCAGGGTGGTGAGATCGTCGAGCAGGGCTTGGCGTTTTTCGGGCAGGCTCATCGGGTAGGGCGGGAGAGGGGGTAGACGAAAAGGGGGTCGGGGGCGGGCCGCGAGTCCGCAATCGGGGGCGGGGTGAGCGGAGCCTGCGTCCTTGCGCGGTGAGGGCGTCTTTCTTCACGGTGGGGGGCGTGTCCGCGCCCGCCCACTCCGTCGTCCTCGCTCCTTCTCTTCTCGCCGGCCAGCATACGCGGCTGGCCGAAAGCGCCGCGCAGGTGGCGGCGGCGGGGGCGCCGTGGCTGCATCTGGACATCATGGACGGGCATTTCGTGCCGAATCTGACCTTTGGTCCGCAGATGGTGGCGGAGTTGCGCAAGGAGCAGCCGGGGCTGTTTTTCGATGTGCATCTGATGTTGGACAACCCGCAGTGCTTCGTGGAGGCCTTTGCCCGGGCGGGAGCGAATCTGATCAGTTTTCATCTCGAGCCCGAGCTGGATCACGGGGGGCTTTTGCGTCGGGTGCGGGAGCTGGGTTGCCAGACGGGCCTGGTGCTGAACCCGGGGTCGCCGGCGGAGCTGGCCCGTCCGTTTTTGAGCGAGGTGGATCTGGTGCTGGTGATGACGGTGCAGCCGGGTTTCGGGGGGCAGGCGTTTCGGCGGGATATGTTGCCCAAGATCGCGCAGTTGGACGGGTGGCGGCGGGAGGCCGGACTGAAGTTTCGCCTAGAGGTGGACGGGGGGGTGGACGCGGGCACGGGGCCGGAGTGCCGGGCGGCGGGGGCGGATACCTTGGTGGCGGGCACGGCGTTTTTCCGGGCCGCGGACCGGGCGGAGTTTGTGCGGCGGGCGGCGGCGTGGTGAAGGCGGGGCGGCGCGGGTGACCGGGCTTTGGGATTGCCCGGGCGGGGGGAATGCGCCGGCCTTGGGCATGGGCGCGAAGTACATCCCCAACACCAAGGATCAGAAGGCGGCGCTGCGTTTCGCAAAAAAGCAGAATCCTCCGCCGAATTTCAAAAAGTCCTCGGACGCTCCCGCGATCAAGGCGAAGGGCCAGGCTCCGAAGCGTGCGGAGTGAGCCGGGAGACGTCGGGGGTGCAGCGCCGTTGACATGGCTGAGACTCAACTGAGACTCCGCGCGTGAGTATCGAGAATGCCCGAGTAAAGTTTCGCACCCATCTGGCTGGCCAGGGGCTGCGTGTGACCAATCAGCGTCTGGCGATTTTTGATGCGGCGTTTGGGCGGAAGGAGCATTTCACGGCGGAGGAGTTGCTGGCGTATGCGCGGGCGATCGATGATTCGGTGTCGCGGGCGACGGTGTACCGGACTTTGCCGCATTTGATCGGGAGCGGGGTGTTGCGGGAGGTCGATATCGGGAAGAACCTGAAGTACTATCTGCCGGACGCGGACAGTTCGGCGCAGGTGGCGCAGGTGATTTGTGTGGATTGCGACAAGATTTTTGAGATCAGCGCGCCGTTCATGTCTTGGTATGGGAGCACGGTGTCTTCGAAGCTGGGGCTGACGCCGGTGTCGCAGAGGCTGCAGGTGAGCGCGCACTGTGATTCGCTGAAGCAGATCGGGGTGTGCAAACACCGGGCCGCGGGCGTGGCGGTGGGGGGCGCGACGGGATAGGGTTTGTGCTGGCGGTCCCGGGGCTGGAAGTGGTGGCTAAGCGGATTTGCTCCCGGGGTGGCTCCGTCCCTGCGTTGCTGTTTTGGTGAGCGCCCGCATCATTTTCCTCCATGGTCCGTAAAGAAGACTACTCCTTCGACATTTCTTTTTATGAGAGCGTGATGCGCCGCGATCCGTCCTATGCGGAGGTGGTGGAGATCCTGGGTGGCTTGTACACGAAGTCGGGCCGGATCGCGGATGGTTTGAAGATGGATCGCAAGTTGGTGCGATTGCAGCCGCTGAATGCCACGGCGCACTACAATCTGGCCTGCAGTCTTGCGTTGCTGGGGCGGCAGCCGGATGCGCTGGCCTCGCTGGCGCAGTCGATCGCGCTGGGCTACGACGATGCGGCGTGGATGGCGCGGGATCCGGATCTGGCGCCGCTGCGCAAGCGGCCGGATTTTCAGGCGCTGCTGGATTTGGTGCGCCAGACTTCGCAGCCGAAGAGCTGAGTCGGTGTCGGGATTTGCCGACGTCTCCATCTCCCGTTTTGCTTCCCCCTCTTTTGCCCATGCCCGCTTCCTTCCCCGAACCGCTCGTGTATCCGCCCCGCGGGGCGCTGCCGCCGTTAAGCGCGATCCAGGAGGAGGTCCTGGAGCTGAAGCGGCGGAGGAACGCGGTGATCCTCGCGCACAATTACCAGAACGAGGAGATCCAGCGGGTGGCCGACTTTGTGGGGGATTCGCTGGGGCTGAGTTATCAGGCGCAGGCGGCGCAGTCCGAGGTCATCCTTTTCTGCGGGGTGCATTTCATGGCCGAGACGGCGAAGATCGTGAATCCGGGCCGGACGGTGTTGCTGCCGGATTTGGAGGCGGGGTGTTCGCTGGCCGATTCTTGTCCGGCGGAGCGCCTGGCGGCCTACAAGGCGGAGCATCCGGAGGTCTATGTGGTGGCGTACATCAATTGCTCGGCGGCGGTGAAGGCGCTGAGCGACGTGATCGTGACCAGTGGCAACGCGCAGAAGATCGTGCGGCGGGTGCCGGCCGATCGGGAGATCCTGTTCGTGCCGGACCAGAATCTCGGGCAGTGGGTCTCGCGGAAGACGGGCCGGGCGATGCGTTTGTGGCCCGGCAGCTGTTACGCGCATGTGATGTTCACCACCCGGGCGATCGAGCGGATCCGTATTCAGTTTCCGGATGCGCCGGTGGTGGCGCACCCGGAGTGCGTGGAGGCGGTGCGGGATCTGGCGGACGAGGTGTGCTCGACGGAGTTGATGGTCAAATTCGCCCGCGAGTCGGCGGCGGAGCGGATCATCGTGGTGACGGAGAGCGGCATGCTGCACCGGCTGCGCCGCGAGGTGCCGGGGAAAACGTTCATCGCGGGGCCGACCGATTCGTGTGCGTGCAATGATTGCCGGTTCATGAAGATGAACACGATCGAGAAGGTGCGGGACGCGCTGGAGCACATGCGGCCGGAGATTCAGGTGCCCGAGGACATTCGGCGGCGGGCGCTGGAGCCGATCCAGCGGATGCTCGACTGGAGTCGCTGAGCGGGTGGCGGCGAGCGGGGGCGCGTTTCCGGGCGGCGCGCGGGCAAGCTCGGCTTTTCCGCTCAGTCCTGGGCGGAGAGTTCGGCGGAGCGGGCCTGGCTGGCGAGGGCGGTGTCGCGCAGGAGGCCGCGAAAATCGCGGGCGGCGAGGACTTGGAGGCCGGCGTAGGTGGTGCCTTTGGGCGAGGTGACCTGGTTTCGCAGTTCCTCGGGGTCGACGCCGGTGTGGGCGAGGAGTTTGGCGGCGCCGACGACGGTTTCGCGGGCGAGGAGGTCGGCGATCTCGGGGGCGAGGCCGCAGGCGACGCCGGCGGAGCGGAGCGCGGCGGTAAACTCAAAGACGAAGGCGGGGCCGCAGCCGCTGATGGCCATGAGGGCGTCGATTTTTTCCTCGGGCAGCTCGATCTCGCGGCCCATGGCGCGGAGGAGGCCGACGATGGCGGCGCGGTCGGCGGTGTCGAGGGTGCGGAGGGAGGTCCAGCCGGTGATGCCGGCCCCGATGGCGGCGGGGGTGTTCGGCATGGTGCGCACGATGTTCCGCGCGTGGGGAAAGGTCTTTTCGAGGCGGGCGAGGGTCTTGGCGGCCAGGACGGAGAGGACGAGTTTATCGCGGGTGAGTTCGGCGAGTCGGGGGTCGGCGGCGGAGAGGTGCTGGGGTTTGAAGGCGAGCACGAGGAGGTCGGCTTCGCGGAGGAGGTCGGGCAGGTCGGTGGCGAGGCGGGCGCCGCTGCGCTCGGCGAGGGTGCGGGCGGAGGGGCCGGAGCCGCCGAGGATGGCGATGTCGGAGGGGCCGAAGGCGCGGGTGGCGAGGAGGCCGTCGATGATGGCGGAGGCCATGCGGCCGCCGCCGAGAAAGGCGATTTTACGGGGCATGGGTGCTGCGGGTCAGCCGGCGGCGCGGCGGCGGCGTTCGACGGGGTGGGTGAGGAGGGCGACGGCGCCGCCGCCGGGCCGGTCGTCGAGGACGAGGTCGCCGCCCATGTTGCGCAGGGCGTGGCGGGCGACGGTCAGGCCCATGCCGACGCCGACGGTGTTTTTGCTGCTGATGAAGGGTTCGAACATGTGGTCGCGCAGCTGGGGGTCGATGCCGCGGCCGCGGTCTTCGACGCGGATGGCCAGGATGCGGCCTTCCTGGCCGGTGGCTTCGACGAGGGAGGCGCGGACGGTGATGGGGCGGGGGCCTTCGTGGGCTTCGCCGTAGCTTTCGAGGGCGTTGGTGAGGATCTTGCCGAGGGTGTCCTCGAACATCTCCATGTGGGTGTGGATGAGGACGGGGCCGAGGGGGTTTTCGACGACGACTTCCTGTTGGTGGCGTTGTTCGGCGCGGAAGCGGCGGAGGGCGCCGTTGAGGAGTTCGTCGAGGGCGCAGGGGACGGTGGGGAGGCGCGATTTGACGACGAGGGAGGTGAGCTGGCGGATGATGCCGACGATGCGTTGCACGGCGCCTTCGAGGTTGTCGGCGTTGGTGCGGACGGTGTCGGGCTTGTTGGCGTTGTTTTTGATCAGGTCGAGGTAGCCGAGGACGACGCCGAGGAGGTTGTTCAGGTTGTGGGCGATGCCTTGGGTGATGGCGCCGATGGAGGCGGCGCGGCGGGCCTCCTGGAGGCGGCGTTGGAGCTCGAACATGTCGCGGTTGACCTGGACGACGCGGAGCTGGGTCTGGACGCGGGCGATGGTCTCGTCGAGGTCGATGGGTTTGGTGATGTAGTCGACGGCGCCGACGCCGAGGCCGGCGAGGCGACCCTCCTTGGAGCTGCGGGCGGTGATGAACATCACGGGGATGCTCTGGGTGGCGCCGCGGGCTTGGAGGCGTTGGCAGACCTCGATGCCGTCCATCTCGGGCATCATGACGTCGAGGAGGATGAGGTCGGGCTCTTCGCGCTCGACCAGGTCGAGGGCTTCTTGTCCGCCGTAGGCGGGGATGACGTGGATGTCTTCGCGCTCGAGGGCGCGTTTGAGGAGTTGGACGTTTACGGGCTGGTCGTCCACGACGAGTACTTTGGGTTTGGTCATGGGCGCGGGGTAGGAGCGGGGACTTTGGGGGCGGAGGGGGCTGGGGTGGAAGGGTGCCCGGCTAGGGGGCGGTGGCGAGCAGGCGGGCTTTCAGGGTGTTTTGCATGAGCATGCACACGGTCATGGGGCCGACGCCTCCGGGGACGGGGGTGATTTTCGAGGCGATGGTCGAGACGGTGGCGAAGTCGACGTCGCCGACGAGCTTGTAGCCGCTTTTTTTGGAGGGGTCGGGCACGCGGTTGATGCCCACGTCGATGACGACGGCGCCGGGTTTGACCATGTGGCCCTGGACGAACTCGGCGCGGCCGATGGCGGCGATGAGGACGTCGGCCTGGCGGGTGAGGGAGGCGACGTCGGCGGTGCCGGAGTGGCAGATGGTGACGGTGCCGTTGGCGCCGGCTTTTTTCTGGAGGGCGAGGAGGGCGACGGGTTTGCCGACGATCAGGGAGCGTCCGAGGACGACGACGTGTTTGCCTTTGAGGTCGGTGCCGGAGCGGGCGAGCAGCTCCATGACGCCGGCGGGGGTGCAGGCGACGAAGCCGCTTTCGTCTTCCTGGGCGATTTTGCCGAGATTAAGGGTGTGGAAGCCGTCGACGTCTTTGTGGGCGGCGATGCGGCGAAAGACGGCGAGCTCGTCGAGGGGTTTGGGGAGGGGCGACTGGACGAGGATGCCGTCGACGCCGGGGTCGGCGTTGAGTTCGTCGATGAGGGTTTCCAGCTGGGTTTGGGAGATGGTGACCGGGGGGAGGATGATGCGGCTGTGGATGCCGATCTCGGCGGCGGTTTTCTCCTTTTTTTTGACGTAGGAGACGGAGGCGGGGTCTTCGCCGACGCGGACGAGCGCGAGGCAGGGCGGGCGACCGGGGAGTGCGGCGACGCGGGAGCGGAGTTCGGCGATGAGGGAGGCGGCGATGGCGTTGCCGTCGATGAGCTGCATGGTGCGGTGTGGGGGCGATGGGAACGCGAAGCGGGGGGAGAGGAAATAAAAAACCCGGGAGCGGAGGGTGAGATTTTTCCGTTGTGGCGTTGCGGTCGGCTGGCGCTTGGGTGCTGTGGGATCGTGAAGTTCGCGAAGTGTTTGCCAAGTTTCTGTCGTAGTCGGCCGTCTCTGGCGGCGTTTTTCTGGCTGGGGCTTTTCCTGGGGGCCTCGGTTTCCGCCGCGAGGAGCGAGGGGGAGGTGTTGGCGGAGGCTCCGCCGGCCGTGGCTTCGGCGGCGCCGGAGAGGGCGGTGGTGCAGATCCTGGTGTCGTCGCAGGTGCCGGTGTTTGACGCGCCGTGGCGGATGCACCCGGTGCGGCGTTCTTCGGGCACGGGTTTCGTGATCGCGGGGGGGCGGATCATGACGAATGCGCACGTGGTCGCGTGGGCGAAGCAGATTTTGATCCGTCGGTATCAGGATCCTCGCCTGCTGCCGGCGCGGGTGGTCTATGCCGGGCACGATTGTGATCTGGCGGTGTTGGAGCCGCTGGATCCTCGGGATTTGGAGGGGGTGAGGGCACTGGAGTTTGGCGATTTGC
>JBILUB010000086.1:0-8818 GCA_044371245.1 Opitutaceae bacterium | reverse complement strand
CATCCGATTGGGTGGTCGAGCTTCCTCCCATCCGGAGTCTCCCGCCCTTGCGGTTTGCCTGCCGACCTCCGCCACCCATCTTCGGCCCATGCCCGTCGCCAAACCGGCCCCCACGATCCTTTTCTACGCCGATACCCACGCCAGCCGCGACCTCCTCTACTTCGGTCGCTTCGAGTGCCACGACCCCTTCATCGCCCTCCGCCACCGCGGCCGGAAAATCGCCGTGCTCAACGCGCTCGAGTTCGGTCGCGGACTCAAGGAATCGGACTTCGACCTTATCCTTTCGCTCGAGGACCTACAGGCGGAGGTGAAAAAGGACCGTCCCGACCTCGTGCGCCCCGGCGTGGCGGACATCATCGCGCGCCTCGCCACCAAGCTCCGTATCCACGGCTTCACCGTACCCGACGAGTTCCCCGCCGGACTGGTCGAGCGCCTGCGGGCCCTCGGTGTCGCGATCGAGCTGGCCTCCGGGGCCGTGCTCCCCGAGCGCGAGCTCAAGGACACCCGCGAGGCCGCGGCCATCCGCGCCGGCAACCGCGTGGCCGCCGCCGGCTTCACTGCCGCCGAATCGCTCCTCCGCCGTGCCCGGATCAGTGGACGACGCCTCACGCTCGACGGCCGCCCCCTCACCTCCGAACGCATCCGCCTCGCCATCGAGATCGCCTGCCTCGAAGCCGGAGGACTGGCCCTCGACACGATTGTCGCCGGCGGTGACCAAGCCTGCGACCCGCACTGCCGCGGCACCGGCCCGCTCCGCCCGCATGAGCTGATCATCATCGACATCTTCCCCCGCCACACCGCCAGCGGCTACCACGGTGACATGACGCGCACCTACCTGAAGGGCCGCGCCACCCCTGAGCAAACCGCGCTGGTCGAGGCCGTGGCCGCCGCCCAAAAAGCCGCCCTCCGCGTGCTCCGCGGCGGAGCGATCTCCTCGGCGGTCCACGCCGAATGCGTGAAGGTCTTCACCGCCCGCGGCTACGAGACCAGGAGCACCCCGAAGGGCGCGATCGGCTTTTTCCACGGGACCGGCCACGGCCTCGGGCTGGCGGTGCACGAGGCCCCGCGGGTCAGCGCGCCGGTGCAGGAGGCGCTGAAAGTCGGTGCCGTGGTCACGGTCGAGCCCGGGCTCTACTATCCGGGCCTCGGAGGCTGCCGCATCGAGGACGTGGCCTGGCTCACCGCCACCGGCCACAAACTGCTCTCGAAACATCCCTACGCCTGGGAACTTGGTTAACCCGGCTCGACCCCGCCGCCATCCCTGGAGCGCCACCCAGCCCGTTCGCCGGCCTCCCTTCAGACCGAAACCCATGCCCGAACTCGCCGAGGTAGAGTACATCCGCCGCCGCTGGGATCCCGGCCTCGGCCACACCGTCGCCGGCGCGCGCTTCCATCCGCACGCCCGCGTGCTCCGCGGCGTCGATTGCGCCCTGCTCTCCCGCCGCCTCGCCGGCGCCCGCCTCGACTCCTCCCACGCCGCGGCCAAGCAGCTCCTCTTCCGCCTCACCGCCGCCGACGGCGCGCAACTCTGGCTCGGTATCCACCTGGGCATGACGGGCGAGCTGCGCGTGCGCCCCGCCGGCCTGCCCGCCGCCAAATCCGAGCACCTCGTTCTCGACCAGCCCGCCGGCTACTCCGCCGCGGGCGTCGGGCGGTCGCTCGTTTTCGCCGATCCCCGCATGTTCGGCCGCGTGCTCTTCCACGAGGGCGCCGAAGGCCCCGCTTGGTGGACCGGGATCGCACCGGCCCTGACCTCGCCGGAGTTTACCCTCGCCGCCGTATCCGCTTTTCTGCGACGCCGGGCCCGCGCCCCGATCAAGGCCGTGCTCCTCATGCAGCAACACTTCCCCGGGATCGGCAACTGGATGGCCGACGAGATCCTCTGGCGCGCCGCCATCCACCCCGCCCGCCCCTGCGGCGAGCTCACCGCGGCCGAGGTGAGGAAGATCCATCGTGAGACCGTGTGGGTCGCGCGGGAGGCCCTCCGCATCATCGGCGCCGCCGACACGCCCGAGTGGCCGGATCCGCCCCGCACCTGGCTCTTCCAACACCGCTGGGCGGACGGCGGCCGCTGCCCCCGCACGAAGGCCCCGCTCGAACGGGCCGAGATCGGCGGGCGCACCACCTGCTGGTGCCCCGCCCGCCAAAAGACCTGACCCGTCCGCCCGAAGCCCACGCGGGAGACTCAGCGGCCGAGCAGTTTGTCCAAGGCGCCCTTCGCCGCCTCGCCGGCCGATTTCGCCCCATCCTTGCCGCCCTCGAGCACATTCACGCCGATATCCTTGGCGGCACCGGCGGCGGCGGTCCCCATCTGCGCCAAGACCTGCTTGAGCACCCGGCTCGCGACCTGATCGGCCGTGATGCCACCCTCCCCCACTCCGAGATTTTCGATGGTCAGCGGCGGCAGCGGTACCGGCACGGTTTGTCCGCCCACCACCAGCAACATCGTCGCGTTCTGCAGGCGGAAACGCTCGACCGCGAATTTCATCGGCTTCGGCTCCTCCCCGGGCGCGGGCTCGGTGGCCGAGGGCTCCCGGGTGCCGCCGCCGGTGTTGCTCTCGATCTGCTGGAGGAGCGCGTCGACGTTGCTCCCCCCGAGCAGCCGCTTTTCAAACACAAACTCGGGCCCGTCGATGAACACTTCCTTCACCCGCACGTGATCGCCGAGCAGCGAGGTCGGATCCACGCTCGCGCGCATCGTGCCGAGCGAAAAAGCCTTGTCTCCGGTCCAGCCGGCGGGGTTGCCCACAAACAAATCGCTGAGCACCACGGCGCCGCTCAGCGGCGACACCTTCGCTTCCGCCAACTCCACCCGCGTGCCGGTGATTTTGGGGCCGACCGCGTTGACCGCCTTAGTCACGATCGGACCGAGGAAAAAGCCGATGGCCAAAACCGCGATGATCCCGAGCAGAAGAAGCACGACCAGAAACTTGAGGAGTTTTTTCATACCGGCTCAGGCAACGTGATTCCGGCGGGCCCGCAACGACTTTACCCTCGCCTGCCCCCGGCCCGCCCGCCTTTACCCTCGCCCCATGATCGAAGGCGACTGGCGCATCCTCGCGGTGGACTATGCGGGCGAGTCCATGCCCGGACGGCAGGGCCTCCTGCAAATCCTCGGCCCACGCTTCGCCCTGCAACTCGGCGGAGCGCCCCGGGAAGTCGGCGCCGTGGAGCACGATGCCGAGGCCCGCCCGGCCACGCTGGACCTGATCTGGCGGGAGCCCGGCGGCGGGGAGAGCCGGCGTCTGCGTGCCATCGTCCGCGTGCGCGGCGACCTGATGCAGTTCTGCTACTATCCCGAAACCGGACCCCTGCGCCCCGGCGCCTTTGACTCGCGCGGCTCCCCTCCCGCCATCCTCGTCCGCTGCCGGCGCGAGACCTAGGCCGCTTGCCCCCGGAGGCCCTGCCCGCCACCTTGCCGCCCCGACCGTCATGCCCCCGCTCTCCTACACCGCCTCGCGTCTCAAGACCGTCCGTCGCCCCACCCGACCGGTGATGGTCGGCCCGGTCGGCATCGGCGGATCCCACCCGGTGCGGGTGCAGTCGATGACCACCAGCGACACCCAGGACATCGATGCCACCGTGCGCCAGGCCATCGCCCTCGCGGAGGTCGGCTGCGAGATCGTGCGTGTCACCGCGCCCAACGTGCAGGCCGCGCGCTGCCTCCGGCCGATCCGCGAGAAGCTCGCCGCCGCCGGCTTCGGCCACGTGCCCCTGGTGGCCGACATCCACTTCCTCCCCTCGGCCGCCATGGAGGCCGTGGAGCACGTGGAAAAAGTCCGCATCAATCCCGGCAACTACGCCGACAAAAAGAAATTCGCGATCAAGGAGTATTCGGACAGCGAATACGACGCGGAGCTCGAACGGATCCACCACGCCGTCACCCCGCTCATCCTGCGCTGCAAGGCGCTGGGTCGCGCGCTCCGCATCGGCACCAACCACGGCTCGCTCAGCGACCGGATCATGAATCGTTACGGCGACACCCCGCTCGGCATGGTCGAGAGCGCCCTCGAGTTTCTCCGCATCTGCCGCCACCACGGCTTTCACGACATCGTCCTCTCGATGAAGTCCTCCAATCCCAAGGTGATGATCCAGGCCTACCGGCTGCTCGTCGCCCGGATGGATCTCGAAGGCATGGACTACCCGCTCCACCTCGGCGTCACCGAGGCCGGCGACGGCGAAGACGGCCGGATAAAGTCCGCCATCGGGATCGGCTCCCTGCTGCTCGATGGGCTCGGCGACACCATCCGCGTTTCCCTCACCGAGGACAGCGTGTACGAGATCCCCGTGGCCCGCGCGCTCGCCGAGAAGGCCATGTCGCTCTGGCACACCGCTCCGATCTCCGCCACGCCAGTCACCGAGGAGGGTCTGGACCCCTACCTCTACGTCCGGCGTCCGATCGCGCCCCTGCGGCTCTCACCGACTTTCGTGCTCGGCCCGGGCCATCCCCCGGGAGTCGTCGCTCGCGCCCCTTCGCTCGCCGCCCTCGGAGAGCTCACCCGGCGCTTCGCGGCGGCCCGCCTCACCGACACGCCGGTCGAGGGTCTGCTACTGCCCCTTCGCGACCCGTCCGAGTTCGGCCAGCTCGCGCAGGCGGATTTCCCCGTCGGCGCCGTGCCTTTCCTCTCCCTCCATCCCTCCCTCGGGCCCGCCGATCTGGCGGGCCTCCAGGTCCCGGCTCCCGCGGTGCTCGTGCGGAGCTTCGGCTCCGGCGCCGACCAGGCCGGAACACTCGCGGGCTTTGCCAAACTCGCCCGCGCCCGCGGCCATGTTCTCGCTGTCGCCACCACCGCCGCCGCACTCGCACCCGGCCTCCCCCTGGCCGAGACCTTGCGGCAACTCGGCGACGAGAGTCTGATCATCACGCTGGACGATGAGGCCGCGGACGGGTCGTCGGGGCATCCCCTCGGCCGCTACCGCGCCCTGGCCGCCACCCTTCACCTTCTTGGTTGCCGAGCACCCCTCTGGGTACGGAACACCGAAGCGACCCGCATCGCCCCCGCGCCCGACTTTCTCTCCCGTTTGCTGGACGCGTCCGTCCTCTCCGGCGCCCTGCTTTGCGACGGACTGGGCGACCTGATCAGCATCGAGACGGAGCCCGACCCCGTGCGCGCCCTGAAGACCGCCTACAACGTCCTGCAAGGCGCGGGCACACGCAGCGTGAAGACCGAATTCGTCGCCTGCCCGAGCTGCGGCCGCACCTTGTTCGACCTCCAGACAACCACCCAGCGTATCCGCGCCCGCACCGGACATCTCAAGGGCGTGAAAATCGCGATCATGGGCTGCATCGTGAACGGACCCGGCGAAATGGCCGACGCCGACTTCGGCTACGTCGGCGGAGCCCCCGGCAAGATCAACCTCTACGTCGGCAAAACCTGCGTGCAGTATAACTTGCCGCAGGCCGAGGCCGACGACCGCTTGGTCGCGCTCATCCGCGAGCACGGCAAGTGGGTCGAGCCCCCGAGCTCCTGATCCACGCCGCTGTCGACCCCCGGCCCGCCCTGGACGCGGGGTGGGGCCGCGTCTCGAAGCACCCACTACTGCGGGATCCGCAGTTCCATCCCGATTTGCAGGGCGCTCTCGCTCGGCAGTTGATCACGATTGGCCGCGAAGATGTCCCGCCAACGCGAGCGGTTGCCATAGTACCGCAGGGAGATGCTCATCAAGGTGTCGCCCCGTGCCACGACGTGTCGGCGCATCGCGGAGGCCGCCGGCGGAGGAGGAGAGACGGGCGGCGGCACGGGCGGCGGCGCGACGGGCACCGGCTCCAACCCGGGCGCGGGGTTGATCGGCACCACCCCGACCGGTGCGGAGTACTCCGGTGCCAGTCCGCGCCCGGCCCCGAACTGCGGATCGGCCAGCGCAGCGCCCTGTGAGGGCTCGAGCGGCGCGGGCATGCCAAAGTCGATCCCGGCGTCGCCGGTGCGCGAGTTCGCCAGACGCGACGCGTCGAGCACGGCGGCCCGGGCCGCCGCCAATTGTTCCTTCAACTGCAAATTCTCGCGATTGAGCCGGTCGACCGCGTCCATCAAAGCCGTGCGCTCATCGGCATTATCCGAGTTGTCCAGCGGGCGAGCGGGCAGCGTGCGGGCGAAATCGCGGATGCAGGCCTCGATACTTTGGAGGACCAGTCGCGACTGCTCCGTGTTGGGCCGGAGCTCACGATAGCGCCGATAGTGGTAGATGGCCGCCACCGGATCGCCGATATGTTTGTGATAAAGGATCGCGGCCTCGAGATGCGACTCCGCGGCGGCGCCACCTCGTTGATCGATCAGACGCAGGAAGAGCGAAAGCGCCTCCTGCTCCCGCCCCATGCGCAACAAATCCTTGGCCCGCCGATAATCCGGGTCGTCGACTTCCGCGGTGTAGGGCAGGGCCGAGCGCGGGGCGCAGCCGGTTTGCACCAGCACCGGCAGGGCCAGGGCGGACAGGAGAACGAGAAGCGGTGGGCAACGGCGCATGGCGCGTGCGGAGCGGTCGGGCAGATGGAGATTGAAGGAGAAAAGCCGAGGTCCAAGTCTCGCGACTCCCCCACGGACACAAACCCGAAATGGCCCTCGACCCCACCTTCGTCCTCCGGCGCGCGCGCCAGGCCCTGCGCATCGAGCAGGAAGCCCTGGAGGCCACGCGAGATGCACTTGGCACCGACTTCGTCGCGGTGGCCAGGGCGGTGCACACCGCGATCCTCGCCGACCGCAAACTCGTCTTCACCGGCGTGGGCAAATCCGCCCACATCGCGCAGAAACTCGCCGGCACCTTCAACAGCACCGGCGCGCCCTCCTGTTTCCTCGACGCCACCCAGGCCCTCCATGGCGACCTCGGCATGGTGCGCGAAGGCGACGTCGCCCTGATCCTCTCCAACAGCGGACAAACCGACGAGGTGTTGAAACTCCTCCCCGTCCTCCGTCGCTTCGGGGTGCGCCTCGTCGCCTTCACCTCCCGCACCGACTCCGACCTCGCCCGCGGCTGCGAGCTGCGCCTCGTCTACCATGCGCCCCGCGAGGCCTGCCCCCTCGCCCTCGCCCCCACCGCCAGCACCACCGCCGCTCTCGCCCTCGGCGACGCCCTCGCGATGGTGCTGCTCGAAGCCCGAGGCCTCACCCGCGACGACTTCGCCCGCTACCACCCCGCCGGTAATCTCGGCCGCGTCCTCCTACTCCGGGTCGGTGACATCATGCGCACCGGCGATCGCCTGCCCATCGCGCCCGAGACCATCACCCTGCAGGACGCGATTCTCCGCATGACGAAGGCCAAGAGCGGCAGCATCGCCCTGGTCAAGGCCCGCGGCGGCCGCCTCGCCGGCATCCTCACCGACGGGGATTTTCGCCGCAGCGCCCTCAGCGGCCCCGGTTTTCTCGACCAGCCCGTCTCCTCCTTCATGACCCGCACGCCCAAGACCATCGCGGTCGACGCCCTGGGGGTCGATGCGCTGCGGAGTTTCGAAGCGCACAAAATCGACGACCTCATCGTCGTCGACGGCAAGGGGCGCCCGGTCGGACTCGTCGACGGGCAGGACCTCCCGAAGCTGAAGATCGTCTGAGCGCGGCCACCGCCCCGCCCTCTCACCCCATGCCCCTGCTCATCCGCCGCGCCCGCGTCCTGACCCTGGTCGGCCCCGCCGCCCCCGAGGCCCGGCCCGGCCTCATCAAGGCGCGCCGCGGCGCCGCGGCCCGCGAACTCGGCATTCTTCCCCGCGCGGACCTGCTGGTCGAGGGCGACAAAATCGCCGCCATCGCTCCCGAACTGCCCCTACCCGCCGGCGCCGAGGTCCTCGATGCCGAGGGCCGGGTGCTCATGCCGGGTTTCGTCGACTGCCATACCCACGCCTGCTGGGCGGGGGATCGGCTGGATGACTGGGAAAAAATCTGCGCGGGCCGCGACCCCTCCGAAATTCTGCAGGCCGGAGGCGGCCTGCCCGCGCTCGTCCACTCCACCCGCGCGGCGACCCGCAAGCAGCTCGCGGCCGCCCTGCGCCTCCGCCTCGACGATCTCCTCCGCCTCGGCACCACGACCATCGAGGTCAAGAGCGGCCTCGGGCTCGCCTCCGAGCCCGAGCGCAAGCTGCTCGCCGCCATCCAGCGCGCCGGCTCCGAGTGGCCCGGCACCGTGGTGCCGACCGCTCTCCTCGCCCACGCCCTCGAGGGCGATCCGGCGGGCTTCACCCGGCAGATCGTGCGCGAGGTCCTGCCGGAGGTCTGGCACGAATTCCCCGGGATCACGGTGGACGCCCGCTGCGGCGAGGGAGCCTGGCCGGCGGAGGCCTGCGTGCGCCTGCTCGAGCGGGCGCGCAAACACGGGCTGCCGGTGCGCGTCAGCGCGGACCAGCTGGCGCCGACCGGCATGGTGCCCGAGGCACTGGCTCTCTTCGCCCGCAGCGTCGATCACCTCGAAAACGCCTCGCGGGCCGACCTGGAGGCGCTCGCCAAATCGGAGACCATCGCGGTCATGACGCCCGCGTCCAGCTTTCACTCCGGGGCGCGATTCGCCCGGGCCGGGGCCTTCGTGGACAGCGGCGGCCTGCTGGCCCTCGCCAGCGACTTCGGCCCCGAGACGCCCGGCGGCTCCCTGCCCTTCGTGATCTCCCTGGCCGTCCGCCGTTGCGGGCTCGCCCTCGCCGAAGCGATCAACGCGTGCACCGTCAACTCCGCCGCCGTGCTCGGTCTCTCCGACCGCGGCCTGCTCGCTCCCGGATTGCGCGCGGATCTGCTGCTCCTGCGCCACACCGACGAGCGCATGCTGGCCCACTGCCCGGGCGACAACCCCGTCGCCCGCGTGGTCTGCGGCGGACGCCTGCTTTGAGCCGCCGCGGCCGCGCGGC